>CAVIVB010000214.1:0-3475 GCA_963645785.1 bacterium | reverse complement strand
GGCCTCGCCCGCGACCTTGTGTTCGCCAAACCACCAATAACGGCCCTCCGCAAAAAGGACGCCGCCGCCATGCGCATTGATGTGAACGCCCTTGTCGTCCTTCCAAATCCCGCCGTCCTTGGGCAGAACCTCCGCGGCAAAAATGTTCGAGACGACGAGAGACAATACGAGCGCAGCAAAAGTGCCGCGCCCGATTGAGACGATTTGTTTAGCTAAGTTCAATGACACGTCCATTCTCCAAACGCGACTTTTCAGCCGCGAATGCAATCACGTGGCTTTCCAGGGCTTGCTCCGTCGTCTGACGAATCTCCTCGGCATCGTTGCGCCACAAGATACGAATGAGTTCCGAAACGAGATTGAAATCGCCGCCGCCATGACGCGAAGGATTATCAATCCGCAATTGAAGCGGCACGCCTGTTTCCACATCGCCACCATCAAAGCGGCAAATATGAAGCGTTGTGCCATCGCCAATAATTTCGCCGCGCGTGCAAGAAATGCGCGTCGTGCGAATGTTCTTTTCGGTAAAGCCCGTCATCATGTGGCTGACCGTCGCGCCACCTTCAAATTCCATGTTCACGGATTGATGGTCGGGGACATCGTTGTCGCAACAATAGACGCACTTGCCGTATTCCGTTTCGCGAATGAGTTTCATCATCGCTTCATCGGATTGGTCCGCAAAAAGGTACTTGAGTTCGTCGTACTTCAGGTACATTTTCTTGGCACTCCAAATGCATGGGCGTTCAATTTCGGCAGGGCAATCGAGGCAACGAGAGGCCGCGCCCGCTGGCTTATTTTCCTTGCGGAACAGCTTGATCGAACCAAAGCTCGAAACCCGCTTGCATTTCTTGCCAATCCACCACGCGAACAAATCAAAGTCGTGTGAGCACTTGGCCAAAATAATCGGCGAGGATTTTTTCGAGTTCGCCCAATTGCCACGGCAATATGAATGCGCCACCTTGTAGAAGCCCGCCGATTCCTGATGCGCAATCGACACCACTTCACCAATTTCGCCCGAATCGATGAGCGCCTTGATGTGCGCAAAATACGGCGTATACCTCAAAATGTGGCCGACGATAACAAGCCGTTTCTTCTCAAGCGCCTTGGCAATCACTTCGCGGCACTCCGCTTCCGTCGGGGAAATCGGCTTTTCAAGGAGGAGGTGATAGCCCGCTTCAAGTGCCATCAACGCGGGTTCGTAGTGAAGCGCGTCTGGCATCGTAATCATCACGAAGTCGGCTTCTGGCTTATCGGCAAGGCACTCGCGCCAATCTTTCCAATAGCGCGGGGCTTTGATGCACTCGGCCTGTTCGGGGTCGGCCACGCCCACAATTTCAAGTTGGTCGGGGTGGGCCTTGGCATAATCCGCATACGCGCGGCCGCGATACCCAGCCCCAAGAACAATGGCCTTCAATTTTTTGCCCATCGTCCTTACCGCCCAATCCCCTTATTGTTCAGTTCGCGCAACAGGATGCCCGCCATTTCGCGCACGGCCTTGCACTTCGCGCCCTTCTCAACGGCCGCCACGCGCTCCAACAACTTCGGGCACTGGCAAGCGCACCAACGCAACTGGTCAAGGCAGAAAAGCTTCACATACGTATCGTCCGTCTTTTCAACGCGCGTCATAAGTGCGTTCACCCAAACCTTGCGCTGCTCAAAGCGATCCTTGCCCATCACATATTGTGAAACCGCCGCGATTTGCGTCGAAGCCATCGCATCCGCTTCGTACGCCTTCGTGACCTTCGCGAGCAACTTATCGGCCGCGGCAGAATCCTTCACAAACGTCGCGAGGACCTCGTCCTTCACAGCCGCAGCAAGTTCCTTATCATGCGAATTTTGCCACTCGACCGCCATCGGGCAACCCGCCACCGGCGCGATTGCAGGGTCATAATCCTGATATGGCGCAGCTGGATCCTTCGCCGTCGCAAGATCAATATCCGCGCCCGGCTCCTTCGTCACACAGCCCGTCAAAACTGCCGCGGTCGCGGCCACCATCAAACCAAATAAAAGATTCTTCATCGTCTTAGCCTTTCATGAATTCAGTTGCCCATGGTTCGCGCATGGACGGATAGAGGAAGCGTTCTGCCGCGGGGTCATTCACCGCATGCAACGTCACCGGATCAAAATCAAACCCACGCCCAAGCCGCTCCGCCACAATGCCCAAATTGAACATCGTGCAGCTGCGGAAGCCATTGGATTCGTTCAACGCAAACGTCTTGCGCTCGCGCACCGATTCCATAAAGTCCGTCACTTGCGGCGCCGGTTCTGGACATTCCGCAAGCGTCTTGAGGACCTTCTCTTCCGGCCACCAGCCATTGTTATCCTTGATGCGAAGTGTCTTGCCACCTTCCGCCTTCGGATAAATGCAGATGCCATTTGTGCCACGCAACAGCGGCTCGCCCTTGAGCGATTCATCGCCATCCAGCAACACTTCCATCCCGTCCGCGTACTTGAGGATGATCCGGTCAAAGCGCCCCACCGCTTCCGGGTGTTGCTTCGGCCCAATGTAGTCAATCCGCACCGGGCTCGTCTCATCCTTGCAAAGCAAATATTGGAGCGGATCCAAATAGTGCTGCGCCATATCCCCGAGCCCGCCCGAGTCATAATCCCAATATCCACGGAACGATGTGCCCACGCGATGCGCCGTATACGGTTTCCACGGCGCCGGCCCAAGCCACATATCATAATCAAATCCCGCCGGCACAACTTCCGGCGTCTGATTCACACGCCCCGACCAGAAGAACTTCCAGCTAAAGCCCTGCCCCGCACCAAACACGCAACGAATCGGCCCCTTGCCCAGCAAGCCGCTTTCCACAATCTGCCGAATCGGCTTCACTGGCGTGCCAAATCCATAGAACGTCCCTTGGAAACGGAACCACGTGTTCAAACGGAACATCCGCTTCTTGGCCTTGACGACTTCCATCACACGCTTGCCCTCGCCCACCGTGCGCGTCATCGGCTTCTCGCACCAAATATCCTTGCCCGCATTCGCCGCCATCACACTCATGCAGCCATGCCAATGCGGCGGCGTGCAAATGTGAACAATGTCAACGCCCGGATCATCGAGAATCTCCAAGAAATTCTGATACCCTTTGATCTTGCCCCAACCATGTTCCGCCGCTTCCTTGATGCCCATCTGCACCCGATAATCAAACGGATCCGCCACGCCCACTAAGCGCGACCCCTTGTACGGCAAATGATTGTCCGACCGCGCAATGCAACCATAACCAATCAACGCACGCGTCAACTGGTTCGACGGCGCCGTCGCCCCCCACAACACCTTCGCCGGCACAATGTTGAATGCGCCCGCCGCGAGTGCCCCTTTCAAAAACGTTCTTCTTGATGTATTCATTTCGTATCCTTTTCTTTTCTGTTCTCAACCTCGTTTATTCCGCCTTGAGCACTCTTGCCGCCTGAACGATGTCTCCCGACCGATTGTCCCCGCCTTCACGCTCAATCACGAAATTCCCTTTATAGC
>CAVIVB010000213.1:0-3482 GCA_963645785.1 bacterium | reverse complement strand
GGGGGGCACGGAAAGGGGGGTTTTAAAAAGTGCCGCGGGAGGGCGGGAAATTTATGCGCGAAACTTAGCTAGGTTATGCGCGAAACTTGGCGAGATTTGGGGCAAATTTTGGGTGAGTTGTGGGGAGATCGGATTTTTTTAACCACGGATTACACGGATCTACATGGATGGAGATGGTGGGGATTTTTTCTTGTTGTATTTTTTTAGCCGAGGAGAGGGGGAAGGGGAAAAAGATGTTATGATGTTAAAAAGTGTCGCGGGGGGTTGAAGTTTGGTCTGAAATATGGTATAATGTAGGGCGGTTTGAGACATTGTAGACTTCAAAAGGAACATAGATAAATGAATACGGTACTTGTGGGCGCCCAATGGGGCGATGAAGGCAAGGGTAAGGTCATCGACTTTTTGACCGAAGAGGCGGATGTTGTCGTTCGCTTTCAGGGCGGGTCGAATGCGGGGCATACGGTCGTTGTAGGCGATAAGAAGTATGTGCTGCATTTGGTGCCGAGCGGGATTTTGCATGAGGGGAAGCATTGCGTCATCGGCAATGGTGTGGTGATGGATCCGTTTGATTTGATGAAGGAGCTGGACCAGGTGAAGAGCTGGGGTTTCAAGCTGGAGGGGCGGTTCCACATTTCGGAGCGTGCGCAGATGGTGATGCAATGGCATCGTGCGATTGACAAGGCGGAAGAGGCGTCGCGGCCGGAAGGGCAGAAGATTGGGACGACGGGGCGTGGGATTGGGCCAGCGTACGCGGCGAAAGTTGGGCGTTATGGGATGCGGGTTGGTGATATTTTGAAGCCGAATTTTGCGGATCTTGTGAGGGCGCAGGTGGCGGAGGCGAATCGGACGTTGGCGGCGTTGGGGGCGCATGAGCTGGATGCGGATGAGATGGTTCGTTTGTATGAGCCGATGGTGCCGGCGTTGATGCCATATGTGACGGATACGATTCAATTTTTGCATGAGAAGTTGGAGGCGTCGGCGTCGTTGTTGTTTGAAGGGGCGCAGGCGACGATGCTGGATATTGACTTTGGGACGTATCCGTTTGTGACGTCGTCGAATCCGACGGCGGGTGGTGCGTGCACGGGGTCTGGGATTGGGCCGCGGGCGATTGACCGAGTGATTGGGGTTTTGAAGTTGTACACGACGCGCGTGGGGGAGGGTCCGTTCCCGACGGAGTTGGAGGACAAGGATGGGGACACGTTGAGGGCGCGAGGCGGAGAATTTGGTGCGACGACTGGGCGGCCGCGGCGGTGTGGTTGGTTTGATGCGGTTGTGGCGCGGTATGCGCAGCGGGTGAATGGGATTGATTATTGGGCGATGACGAAGCTGGATGTGTTGGATACGTTCCCGGTTGTGAAGATTTGCACGGGTTATAAGCGGCCGGATGGGTTTGTTTATACGACGTTCCCGGCGGATTTGGAGGCTTTGAAGTATTGCACGCCGGTGTATGAGGAGATGCCGGGCTGGCAATGTGAGACGTCGCATATCACGGATTATTCGGAATTGCCTGAGAATGCGAAGGCGTATGTGCGGCGGATTTTGGAGTTGGTCGGCGGGAAGTTGGGGGTGCTGTCGGTTGGGCCGGCGCGTGAGACGACGCTGAGGATTAATATTTGATTTTTGCATGATTGAGCATTTGGCGATTATCATGGATGGGAACGGGCGGTGGGCGGCGGCTCACCACCTGCCGCGGCTGATGGGGCATCGGGCGGGGGCGGAGACGCTCGACAAGGTGATGCACTGGTGTCGGGCGCGGGGGATTCGTTATTTGACGGTGTATGCGTTTTCGACGGAGAATTGGAAGCGGTCGGCGGAAGAAGTTTCGGGGTTGATGAAGTTGTTGGAGCATTATGTGGAATCGAAGGCGGAGGAGCTTGAGGCGAATTCGATTCGGTTTCGGACGATTGGGCGGCGCGGCGATTTGCCGGAGGGGCTGGAAAAGAAAATTGCCGCATTGGAGGAGCGCACGAAGGGTGGGGATTTTACGTTGCTGGTGGCGCTGAGTTATGGGGGGCGTGCGGAGATTGTGGATGCGGTGAACGCGGCACTTTTGGCGGGCGAGAAGAGCGTGACCGAGGAGACGATGAAGCGCTATTTGTATGCGGGCGATGTGCCGGACCCAGATTTGATTATTCGCACGAGTGGGGAATTGCGGACGAGTAATTTCTTGTTGTGGGAAGCGGCGTACGCCGAGTATTATTTTACACCAGTCTTGTGGCCTGATTTTGATGAGGCCGAATTTGATAAAGCCGTGGCGTCCTATGAAAAGCGCGAGCGGCGGATGGGAGGCAGATGCAAATCGTGAAACGAATTATCGCGGCACTTTCGACCGCGGCACTTGTAATTGTGGGGCTTATCTATGTTCCGGTGATGTATGTTGTGCCGGTGATGATACTTTTGGTCGCGGCGGTTCATTTGGAATTTTGCCAGATGGTTTCGCTGAAGCATAAGATTTTGACGCGATTGAGTGTGGTGGCGGGCGTTGCGTATATGCTGTTCAAGGTGTATTACGGTGTGGATTTTATCTTGGCGCTGCTTATTTTCTTGTTGGCGTTGAGGGTGTTGTTTGGGAAGGAAGAAAGTCCGATTCGGGTCTTGGCGGTGACGTTGCTGGGGCTTTTTTATATTCCGGTGATGTTGACTTCGTTCATTCAAATTCCGATTCAGCATGGGGCGATTATGCTCATCTATGTGATTGCGATTATCAAGTTTTCGGACATGGGCGGGTTTGCTGTGGGGATGCTGTTTGGGCGGCATAAGATGTGCCCGACGATTTCGCCGAAGAAGAGTTGGGAGGGGCTATTTGGGAGCGTTTTGGGGTCGTGTTTGATGTCCGCGGCATTTATGGGGTTGACGCATTATGGGGTTGGCAAGGCGCTTATATTTGGTGTGGCGGCGGCGTTGATTGGGACGGCGGGCGATTTGGTTGAGAGTTGCATGAAGCGGGAATGCGGTGTGAAAGATTCGGCGACGTTTATGCCGGCGGGGATGGGCGGATTCTTGGATATGTTTGATTCGCTTATTTTTGCGCCGGCGCTGATGGGACCATTCCTTTAATATGACACGCACACGAGAAGCTTGGGCGAAATTTATCGCGACGAGGATCCTGGCCATTGGCGTGGATACGGCGCTCATTGGCTTTGCGTATTTGATTTCGTTTGCGCTGAGGTTTGATTTTCAGGAGCCGCGTTGGGGGTGGCGGGCGGTGGCGCTTTCGTTTGTGACGGTGGCGGCGGTGCATATTTTGGCGTTGTTGGTGTGTGGGTGTTATCGATTGGCGTGGCGGCGGATTTGCGCGGCAGATTTGCCGCGGTATATTGGCGCGATGTTTTTGGCGTGTTTGGTGTTGACGGCGCTTCGGTTTTATTTGCCGGGTGAGTTTCATTTTCGGATTCGGCCGCCCTATTCGATTACTTTGATGTGTTTTGTGTTTTCGACGGTGGCGTTGATTGGGGTCCGGTATTTGTGGCGGGCGTACACGT
>CAVIVB010000212.1:0-3504 GCA_963645785.1 bacterium | reverse complement strand
GTTTTGATGTACAACCAGCCTGAATGCGTGCGTGAGCAAGCGGACGCGATGATGAAGGCGGCGACCTGTTTTGATAAGCTGGGGCAGGCGGCACGCGCGGAACAATTGCGGACGAAGGCGAAATCGCTCTAAAGAAAAAAGAAGAAAAGAAAAAGGAATCCCCTTCTATGAAACGTTTATTATTTGTGATGGTGGTGGCGCTTGCGGGTGTTGCGTTGGCGGAAGATGTCGCGCCGACGAATGTGGTGAGCGCGCCGGTTGAAGCAAAAGCAAAAAAACCGCCGCGGCCGCGTCCCCTTCCACATGAGAGGCCGCGTGAGACGCGTATTGAACGCGATGCACGTTTGCTGGGTGTGAGCACGAATGAAGTGAGCGCGATGGATGCGAAGACGCGGCGTGCAAAGTTGAAAGCGGCAAGTGAGGCCAGGCAGCTCGCGCGCGATGAGAAGACGGCCAAGCGCTTAGGGATTACGGTTGAAGAGGTTAAGGCGCGGCGTGAGGCGAAGAATGCGGAACGGCGTAAGCGCCGCGAAGCGTTGCGTCGTGAACGTGCGGCTGCGATTGAAAAGGCAAAGGCTGAGGATGCGGCCAAGGCGGCGCCTGCAAAAGAAAGTGCCGCGAGCGTCACGACTCCTGTGGAGACGAAGAAATAATGAGAAAAGCGACGATTGACCGCGCAACAAAGGAAACAAAAATCCACCTGGAGCTCAATTTGGATGGCTCAGGCGACGGCGTGATTGAGACGGGAATTGGCTTCTTTGACCACATGCTGGAACTCCTGAAGAAGCATGCGCTCCTTGATTTGACGGTGAAAGCGGAGGGCGACCTCGACGTGGATTATCACCACACGGTGGAGGACGTCGGGCTTGTGTTGGGGCAGGCGTTGAATCAGGCGTTGGGCGAGCGGCGCGGCATTGTGCGTTATGGGTTTGCCTCGATTCCGATGGACGAGGCTTTGTGTGAAACGTCGCTTGATTTGGGTGGGCGGCCCTTCCTTGTGATGCAATGCGCGATGAAGCATATGATGGTGCGGGACTTTGAAGTGAAGCTTGTCGAGGAGTTTTTCCGTGCGGTTTCGGTTGAGAGCCGTGCGAACATTCACTTGCGGCAGATTTATGGCGATGAAGCGCACCATGTGTGCGAGGGGTTGTTCAAGAGTTTTGCGCGGGCTCTGAGGCAGGCAAAGGCGATTGATCCGAACGAAAAAGGCGTGCCGAGCTCGAAGGGAGTCATCTAAACAATATGATTATTTTACCCGCGATTGACCTGAAGGATGGCAAGTGTGTGCGCTTGCGTCAGGGTCGTATGGATGATGTAACGGTGTATGGGGACGACCCGGCAGCGCAAGCAAAAGACTGGGCTGAGCAAGGTGGGCAGGAATTACACGTCGTCGATTTGGATGGCGCATTTGCTGGCGAGCCCAAACATGCGGAGGTGATTCGCCGCGTGATTGAGGCGTTTGGTGGGCCTGTCGAGGTGGGCGGCGGATTACGCACGATTGACGCCGTGCGGGCTGTCCTGGATGCGGGTGCGACGCGTGCCATCATTGGTTCTGCCGCGCTGGAGAATCCGGGGTTTTTGGCGGAGGCGGTTGAGCTTTATGGTGAACGCATTGCCGTGGGAATTGACGCGCGAGATGGCTTTGTGCAGACGCGCGGCTGGGTCGAGACGACAGCGGTAAAGGCGACGGATCTTGCACGCGCTGTGGCGCGCGTGGGCGTCCAAACAATTATTTATACTGATACGGCGACGGATGGCATGCTGGGCGGGCCGAATTTGACCCAGATGGCAGCCATTTGCGATGCCGCACCGACTTGCCAAATCACAGCGTCTGGGGGCGTCAGCTCCCCCTTTGATGTCGGTAATTTGAAAGGCTTGGAGCGTGCGAACCTCCGGGCGGCCATTGTTGGCAAGGCTCTTTATGACGGTCGCACAACACTGAGGGAAATGAATGTCGCCGCACTTTGAAACCTATAAGAATGGATTGCGCGTGGTGTATGTTCCGTGTGAAGCGGAATCCATCGCGTTTGGATTGTTCATCTCGTCTGGCTCGCGCCACGAAGAGGCGAAGTCCGCTGGTATTTCGCACTTCATCGAACACATGCTTTTCAAGGGAACGCCCACGCGTAAGCCCCTGGATATCACCACCGCCATCGAAGGACGCGGCGGAAATTTCAACGCCTGCACAAGCGAAGAGGCGACGATTTACTATGCACATATGCCAGATAACTACCTCGCCGATGCGGTCGAGATCTTGTCTGACATGTATCTCCATGCCGCTTTCCCGGAGGATGAGTTCAAACGTGAGCGCGAAGTCGTCCTTGATGAAATCAAAATGTACGATGATGACCCAAGTTCCGTCGTGCTGGAGAATCTTCAACGTGCCCTTTTCCCGAAGAACCCGCTGGGCTTGCCCGTGAGTGGCACAGCCGCGGCCCTTCAACGTATGACGCCAAGTGACCTTCGTTGTTACATGCGCACGCACTATTTGCCGACGAATACGATTGCGGTCGTCGCGGGCCACTTCGATGAAGAAGCCGCCAAGCAAATCGTTTTTCGTTCGCTCGGCCGTCCACGCGCGGCAAAAGTCTTTTTCTCTAAGCCGGAGCCCATCAACTTTTCACGCGCAACGGAGAAAGAAGTGAGCCTCACGCGCGACGTCAATCAAACGCAACTCGCCGTTGGTTACCGCACGTTTGGCGTCCATGACGAGCGTAAATATGCCGCGACAGTCCTCGATGCCGTCCTGGGCCGTGGCATGTCAAGCCGCCTTTTTCAGGAAGTTCGCGAGAAGCGTGGCCTCAGCTATGATATTTCCTCGCGGATGCAATTCTTCTCCGATGCTGGCATGTTTACAATCGCGGCAGGCCTCGACCCGTCCAAGAAGAAGGACGTCCTTGCAATCATCAACCGCGAAATCAAACGCATCCAGACAACGAAGCTTTCCGCGGCAGAATTGAAACGTGCCAAAGAGTTCCTCATCGGCAATTTCCGGCTCAGCCAAGAAAAGGTCATCTCAAAACTCTTTTGTTATGGCACGTCTATGCTCACCTTTGATAAGCTTGTCTTGCCGCAAGAGCAAATTGACGGCATCAATAAAGTGACAATTGCCGACGTTCAAAAAGTTGCAAAGGCGATCTTTACCGAGAAGAACCGCTCCATTAGTTGGGTCAACCCCAAGAATGCGTCGTGAGGCCGTTGCGCCACACGCTGAAAGGATTCATCATGACGAACTTCACGAAGCGTCTTTCCACGCTCACATTTCTTTTTGTTTCTCTGCTGACGCTCCGCGGTACGTTGGCTTCTCCCACGCCTGATGACGCCTTTTTGAACCCTCCCGCGACCGCCCACGCGGGCGTCTGGTGGCATTGGATGGGTGCACAAGTGACACGCGAAGGCATCACGGCCGACCTCGATTGGATGCAACGCATGGGCATTACGAGCGCCACCATCTTCGGCATGTGCGACAGTTGCACGCCCTGGGCCAAGCGCATCGCCCACGTC
>CAVIVB010000211.1:1072-3505 GCA_963645785.1 bacterium | reverse complement strand
TCTTTCAAACGCTCGAAGCCCTTCATACTTCTTGCCCCGACACAACCGGCGATTGGTACTTCACGGGGCATTATCCCACCCCTGGCGGCGAGAAGGTTTTGCAACACGCAATTGATAATTATGCCACGCGCCGCGAAGGTCGTTCCTACTAATTCCGCGGCAGTTTTAGTGGGAAAAGGGTGAATTCAGGGTGGTCCGGGGCTTTCGTCAGGTGTTTCCAGGGGAGAATTTAGGTTAAAGTACGGTACTTTTCTTAAAAAAGTACGGTACTTTTTCGGAAAAAGTACGGTACTTTTTGCCAAAAAGTACGGTACTTTTGGCTAAATGGATGGGGGGAGTGGGCTGAAGGGGTGGGGAGAAGGGGAAAAAGCGCGGCAGATTTTGGAGAGAGGGGGTTGAGAGTTGGGCGGAAATATGGTATAATATACAGTCAAAGCATGAATGTTTGTTTTGAGACATTTGGGTGTCGGTTGAATCGAGCTGAGGCCCTAGAAGATGAGGCGCGCTATGTGGCGGCGGGTCATCATGTTGTGGCGTCGCATGCGGATGCGGATTTGATTGTGGTGAGGGCGTGCAGTGTGACGGCGCGTGCGGAGAGGGATTGTATCAAGCTTGTGCATCATTTGCAGGGGAAGTATCCGGGGAAGCGGATTGCGGTTGTTGGATGTATCAAGGCGACGCAGAAGAGGCCGGAGCCGAAGTTGGAGGAGGTTGGGAAAAGTGCCGCGGAGGTTGGCGTTGCGACGCGGACGGCGCGTGCGTATTTGAAGGTTCAGGATGGGTGTTCGGGGGCGTGTACATTTTGCATTGTGCCGCAGTTTCGCGGCAAGAGTGTGAGCGTCGGGTTTGAAGATGTGCTGGAGAAGGCGCGGCGATTTATTGAGGCTGGGTATCATGAATTGGTGGTGACGGGTTGCAATTTGGCGCTCTATGCCTCGGGTGGGAAGCGTTTGCCAGAGCTGGTGGCGGCGCTTGCGGAGCTCGATGAAAACTGCCGCGTGAGATTGGGGTCGGTTGAGCCGGGGACGTGTGCGATGGAACTTGTGCATGTGATGGCGGAGAAGGAGAATATCTGCCGCTTTTTGCATGTGCCGGTGCAATCGGGGAGCGATCGGATTTTGTCGGCGATGAAGAGGCCGTACAAGATTTCGGAGGCGGATGAGCTGATGAATGAGGCGGTGAAGTTGATGCCGCTGGTGGGGTTGGGGTGCGATTTGATGACGGGTTTTCCGGATGAGGGTGAGATGGACTTTCGATTGACGCAAGGGTTTTTGAAGCGTCATGTGATTTCGAAGGCGCACATATTTCCTTATTCTGTGAGGCCGCGGACGGCGGCGGCGGCGATGGTGCCGATGGTGCCGGAGGGGACGCGGAAGTTGCGGGCGCATGAATTGTTGGAGGAGGCGGAGGAGTCGCGCAAGGCGTTTGCGCGGCGGTTTGCGCATCGGGATGTGGAGGTTGTGATTGAGCGCAATTCGAGTTTGGAAGGCTGGACGAGCGAGTATTTGTGGTTCAAGGAGACGAAGCGCGGCGGATTTGCGGCGCCGAAGTTGGCGGAGTCTCACCGGAAGAAGTTGATGAAGTTTCATGTGCGGTCGGTGCATGATGGGGTGCTGTTTGGGGAGCGGATTTGATGGCTGGGGAGACGATCAAGAGTGAGGCGATTTGTTTGGCGACGCATGCGTGGTCGCGGACGAGTCATGTTGTCGAGTGGTTGACGCCGGAAGGGCCTGCGACGACGATTGTGAAGGGCGCGATGCGTGCGAAGAGTGCGTTTTTGGGTCAGTACGATTTGAATTATACGTGTGAGATTGTGCGGTATGCGCGGACGAAAAATGGGGTGAGTGCGCTGAAGGAATGCACGCCTTTGAGGCGGCGTGATAATTTGCGCGAGGGGTTCCGAAGGCTCGAAGCGGCGAGTTGGATGCGAACGTTGGCTGGTGAATTGGCGCCGTCTGGAGAGGACGCGAAAGATTTTTTTGAATTGCTCGACGAGGGTTTGAGCGCATTGGAAGGAATTGAGAGCGTGGAAGGGCTGCTTGGTAAAATTATACGTTTTGAGATTGATGTGTTGAAATTGACAGGTTTGAAGCCTGAATTGGAGGCGGATGGCGGCAGTTTTCAGTTGCGTGGCGAAAGGCGAATTCCGGTGTCGAGAGAAGTTGCCGCGTGTTTGAGGAATCCGGAGGGGGAAAAAAAGTTGAAAATTCTACTTGAAAGTGCGAGGGTAATTGGTGTATACTATACATTCCACCTGGATTGTGCCCCCGACGTGCGGAGGATGGTCCTAAGGATGATTTCTGACAAATAGTTAGGTAAAGACAAAAAGAGAAGGTACAAAAAAGATGAACAAGTTACATCTTATTGGAACGGCGGTGCTCGCGGGCGTGATGGTCGCGGGTTGCAGCAAGGAAGAGGAGAAGGCGCCTGAGA
>CAVIVB010000211.1:0-1062 GCA_963645785.1 bacterium | reverse complement strand
CGTCTGGTCAGATTGACGCGGATGTGGAGGCGTACATCAAGGCGGCCGGGGATAACATTCCGGCGGATCAGCAGGCGTATGCGCGGCAGATGTTTCGGCAGCGTGTGGCGCAGGACTTCCTCGTTGAGAATGCGCTTGTGGCGCGTGCGAAGGCGGAAGGGATTGTTGTGACGGATGCGGACCGCAAGGAGCGTGAGGCGGAGTTTTTGAAGGCGTGCGCGGGGCGGCCGGATGCGCCGAAGAGCGTGGAGGAATTTGCCGCGAAGTCGCCGCTTGGGAAGGAGCGGATGATGGCGCGCTTTGAGAATGGAATCTTGATCGACAAGTTCTTGAAGGAAGAACAGAAGAAGAACAAGACCGATTACGAGGCGGAGGCCAAGGCAAAGATTGCGGAGCTTGAGAAGTTCAATGCCGAGCAGCCGAAGTTGGATGCGGCGGCCTTGAAGAAGATTCAAGAGCTGCAGGCGGAACTTGCCAAGCCGACGGTGACGAATGTGCCGGCGCGCTTTGCGGAGCTTGCGAGAGAATTCAGCGATTGCCCGTCCGGCAAGCGTGCGGGTGGCGATTTGGACTTCTTCACGCATGGGCAGATGGTGCCTGAATTTGACAAGGTTGCGTTCACGCAGGAGGTCGGGAAAGTTTCCGCGCCAGTGAAGACGCAGTTTGGCTATCACCTCTTGCTGGTGACGGACAAGAAGGCGGCGGTCGAGGCCAAGGGCGACAAGCCGGCGGAACCGGAGAGCGTGCGCGCGAGCCACATCTTGATTCGTGGCGGCCAGACGCGCCATGTGCCGACGCTCGAGGAAATGAAGCGTATGCTGCAGGGTTCGAACGAGCGCGAGATGGTGAACAAGACGATTTTGGAGACGCTCCAGAAGGCGAATATTTCGGCATCGGACGAATTCAAGCACATTTTGCCGCCGGCTCCAGAAGAGAAACCAGCGGAAAAGGCTGAAGAAAAGCCGGCAGAAAAGGCCGCAGTTGAGCCCGCAAAGTAAAAAAATAGCAAAAAGACAAACAAAGCGGTTGAAAAGTGCCGCGAAATATGGTATAATATACGCT
>CAVIVB010000210.1:0-3514 GCA_963645785.1 bacterium | reverse complement strand
CCACCGCAAGGGCATCCACCGCCGCCTCCCACGCCGCAACATCGCTCGTCCCCCCACTCCGCGGCAAACCCTTCACAAGCTCCCTCTCCGCCACCGATAGCACATTCGGATACAATATGCTCGCCCCCGCGGCAGATGTCTTCTTCTCCCCCATAAAACACAATTTGTTATTCGTCGAATCCACATACAACCGACTCGACAAATGCGGCGGCAAATCTGTGAAATAAATCTTCCCCTTCTTCTGCGCAAGCCCCCCATTCTTATCTGTCGAAAGCCCCAACTTCGCCAAATTCGAATACTCATATTTCACACTCTGCACAACCGTCGGGTCTGTCAATAACACCGTCTTCTCCACCACATCTGGATTCGGATAAATAACCGCCATCGACTTCGCATTCCACACCTCCGCAAGCCCATCTGCCGCGCTCGTCAACGTCTGCCCAATCTTCATCTCCGCGACATTTTTCGGCCAAGTGACATCCCACGTCCACGCCGCCGGGCTCGCCGTCAACACATCACGATTCGCCCCCACAACATCATCCTTATCCAACAACGCCAGCCACGGAATCGGCGTCCCCACCGCCGGCTGCTTCTCCAATTTCGGAAAATCAAATCCCTCCTGCATCTCATAATACATATGCATCTTCAGCTCACCCGCCGCACGCCCCAAAAATTGCCCCTTGCGATCACGATACGCGACCCCAAGTTGCCCATCAGCCGTCGCCTCAAAATAATCTTCCTTCAACCATGGATCATCAAATAAATCAATCGGATGCGGCCCCGGCAACACCGTCCCCGCCTCACATGTCGCACCCAACGTCGCCCACGTCTCATTTGTCAAAACGACATCAAACATCTGCATCCGCCCCTTCCCATTCACACCATACTCAACAAACGCACCCGGCGGCGGCGCATCATCCTCATTCAAATCCGTCCGCAGCGCCCACGTCACATACCCGCCCGACCCCAATGTCACAAACGCATGCTCCTCATTCGGATTGTATCCGCCCTTCCCCTCGTCATTCTGACGATAAATACTCGGCGTCGTCTCCGATGTCAAAACACCCGTCCCACGCGCCGGCGCCCCAGGCTCCGTACACACCACCCCATACGCCAAGCACTCATCCCCATGCACACGCTCATAGAAAAAAGTAGCCTCCCAAAGTGAAGACTGAAAACCTAAATTAAGATCCGTTCCCTTCTCAAATGTATAATACCCCGTCAATCCCCCTTCATCACCCGTCAATACCTCATACCGCGTACTCTTAATCTCGTCCACCGTCAACGCCTTCGACCTGAATTGCACCTCCGCAATCTGCCGCCCTGAATCCGCACCCAAATTGCATGGCACATCTTCCCCGTACGTGCTTCTAAGCTCCTCCAAAACTTGTCCCTTATACCACTCGATCACAGCCTCAACATGCTCTTTATGTTCCTCATCGCTATATTCATAATCATGCTCATAATAATATTCATGTTCAATGTCTTCAAAACAATTCCAAATACAAGGTATAATACTCAATCTCGTCAAGCCCACCACCTTTTTCAATGGCAAGATCATAAAGATCATAATCCGGCGCATGATCATCATACCCAAGAATATTCCCATCTAGGAACACCCCAAGCTCCGCCCCCAACGTCTCATTCGTCGTCGCAACCTTGTCCCCACCATTTATCACAAGCTTCGTCCCACTCGCATCAAACGCGAGCGCCACATGCGTCCACTCATTACACGCCTTCAGACTCGGCATCGCCGCGCTCAAAAACTTTTTGCCGCCCTTTCTCACAACCAACATCCCATCATTCTCAATCCCCATCGACAACACCGCCGCCTTATTCGTCCCCGCATTCATCTGCCCCAACGTCAACAATTGACACGGAGCATTCGTCACCAGCAAAACATCCTCCGCATACATCGCCGGCCTCGTCCAAAATGCAATCGTCCCCACGCCCGACGGAAAATACGTCCGATCCGCCAAACTCAACAAAGCCGCATCATCGTCAAAATAAGCCGCGCCCCCCTGCTGAAAAATCATCTCGTTCGCACTGCCCCGTTGCGACGCAATCACAATCTGCGGCATCTCCCCTTCTTCAGGCCACACCGTCCGATACACCTGCGGCAACACCGGAATCGTAATCGCCGCGGGCGCGTCCTCCAACTCCACCTTCTCACTCCACCAAACTTCAATCGGCTTCTCATCCTCGCAAATCGCATAAATCGACGAAGTCAAATTCGTAGTCGAATCCCCTTCCGCCGTCGCCTCCGCAGAAGACGAGGACGCCGTCTTCTCATGATACAAATTGGCATCATATTGCGTACCTGACGCCGGCTTGTAAATATACCCCGACTCATCCGCCGTCGCATTCACCGTATGCGACCCCACAAGCCCCGAACGCGACCCACCCCGCAACGTCAACTCCCGCCCAACCGTCACACGCGAAGCAGCCAATGTGAAATAATTCGTGTCAGTTCTCAGCACGGAATGAATTGGCAAAAACCAAATGTTATCATCCGCCGCCAACCGCAACAGCGAATACCCCGCGCCCTTCGTGTAAAACGTATTATTCCCATCCACCGCCACAGCACGCCCCCACAATACATTCGCATCCTCCGGACTCGTGTACAGCCGAAACTCAATCGTCTTATTCTTGTCCGCGCCTTCGCACCATCATTCCTCACCGTCACCGTCCTCAACGTCCCATTCGTCCCAAAATCAATTCCACCCATCGGCGACACATTCAATACCCCACTCCAATCACTCACCTTCGTCGAATTAACCGCCAACACATCCCCCATCCTAAGCGTGTCATTCCGCCCCAATGCAACCTGCCCGCAACCCGACTCATCGTCGTCACTCCCACATCGCCCCTCTGCCAAATCCGATACCCTCCAACAAGCGCCCCTTCCATCGTCGCTTCCACTGAAAACTGCCGCGTCTCCAAAAAGGACGCCGCATCATTCCGCCCCAACAAAATTCACAGGCCACGCCCCAAACAATTCATCCGGCGTCTCATCTGGCACCACCCCCAAATAAAACGCATTCCATCCAGGCTTCAGCGAAACCTCCTGGACAAACTCAACTCGACCCCAATTTTCAAAAATCCGCCGCGCCCTAGCCCTGATGGTCTCTTCTGTGCTTGACCAATTCTACACGCCCTATACGTTCTACACGGTTCATTAAATCTCATCCGTGTTTCTCCGTGTGAGGCGTGGTTAAAAGCTCTACACGGTCAATCCATCCCTCCAAACCGCGGCACTTTCTCCCCTTCAAATTGGTCCACCCCCTCAGAAAGCCTGGTTCGATTCCTGCCTTCCTTTGGTACGTTCCCAGTCTCTCTTGGATAAAACCACATGTGACTTTGTAAAAAACCACATGTGGAAATTCTTAAAACCACATGTGACTTTTTTGAAAACCACATGTGACTTTTTCCAAGAAACCCCCATTCGCACCCATAAAAACCCCTTCGCCCACCCAAAGAAACCCCCTCTTCCAACCATCTTCTGCCCCTAAAA
>CAVIVB010000209.1:0-3577 GCA_963645785.1 bacterium | reverse complement strand
CAGCGCATACAACGCGTCGGATTTGCCAAGGTCGGATAATTTGAATCGTCCGTCCGGAGCGCGCCAAACGCGCAATCGCGCACGCACAATCCACAGCGCACGCATTCTTCGCGGTTGAGTTCGAACAGCATTGGTTTTACTTCTTGGCGTGTGGGCACGACGCGCACGAATGCGTGCAGCCGCCCTCAAGCGAAACGTCCTTGCCTGTCCAGCAATACGTGCAAAGCTGGTCCTTCGGCAGTCCAATGGCATCAACGAGATCGTCCACCGTTTGGAATGCGAGCGACGTTAAATTCAACTTGGCGCGAATGTATTCGACCATGTTTTTATAGCTCTCGCCATTCGGGTCGACGAAATCTTCGATGGCCTGATTTGGCGCGGCATTGTCGCGAATGTAGCGGCGCGTGATCAAATCGAATTCATTTTTGGACCGCGAGAAGTTGATGAACTGGCACGGATAGACAAGCGGCGGGCATGCAATACGAACGTGCATTTCGCGGCAGCCTTCCTTGTACATGCGGTCGGCTTGGCGGCCAAGTTGGGTGCCGCGGACGATGGAGTCGTCGCAAAAGACGAGTCGGCGATCGCGAATGAGGCCAGGGATTGGAATGAGCTTCATGGAGGCGACCTTTTCACGTTGGCGTTGGTCGGACGGCATGAAGGAGCGCGCCCAGGTTGGGGTATACTTGACGAAGGGTCGCGCGTATTTGATGCCGGCTTCGTGTGCGTAGCCAAGCGCGTGCGATGTGCCCGAATCGGGGATGCCGCAGGCGGCGTCCGCATCGACGGGGTTGCGCTTGGCAAGTGCCGCGCCGCAACGATAGCGCGACATTTCCACGTTGCGCCCTTCGTAGCTTGAAGCCGGGTAGCCGTAGTAAACCCAAAGGAACGAACAGATGGCCATTTTCTTGCCGGGCGCGATGACCGTTTCCATTCCGTCGGCCGAAAACTTCACCATTTCGCCAGGACCGAGGTCGCGCACATAATCGTACCCAAGGTTGGGTAGCGCGCACGATTCCATCAGCGCGATGTAGCCATCGTCCTTGTGACCAATGACGATGGGCGTGCGGCCATAGCGATCGCGCGCGGCATAAAGGCTGCCATCATCCGTCACAAGAAGAATCGAGCAACTGCCTTTGATTTTTTCTTGTGCATAGCGGACGCCATCGACGATGGAACTTTGCGTCGAAATAAGCGCGGAGACGACTTCGGTCGGGCCAACCATTCCGCTTGTGGTGGAGTATTGTAGCTGGGTCGCGGTCGTCGAAAAAAGTTCCTGCATCAACTCTTTGATGTTGGTGATGAGGCCGACCGTGACAATCGCAAACGAGCCCAAATGCGAGCACATCACGAGCGGTTGCGGATCCGTATCCGAAATGACGCCAATGCCCACCTTGCCGGCGAAGCGACCCACATCGTGATCAAACTTCGAACGGAAAGGTGCGTTCTGAATGTTGTGAATCGAACGATAAAATCCGTTCGCGCCGAAGACCGCCATGCCGCCGCGGTGGGTGCCAAGGTGTGAATGATAGTCTGTACCAAAGAAGAGATCGCTCACGCAATCGGTCTTCGAAATAACGCCGCAAAATCCGCCCATATTTGACCTGCCTTTTTTGTTGATTGAAGTTGGTGTAAAGAAGTGGTGAAAGCTTACGAACCTGGATGAACTGGATGACCGCCCGCCTTGCACATCGGGCAATCTGCCGCGGTCCATGTCTCCGGCGTCATCTGCATCAGCGAGAACATCGGAATGTTTCCAAAATGAACCGAGCCCGACGAACGATCCACAAGAAGAACAACCGCGGCAACTTCGCAGCCCGCCTTTTGCACAAGGTCAATCGTCTCTTGCACGCGCCCGCCCTTCGTCACAACGTCTTCCGCAACGACATACCGTTCGCCTGGCTTAAGCGTAAAGCGCCGCATCGCAAGAACCGTGTTAGGCTTACCCGTCGCATCCACGCCATCACCTTGAACCTTCTCCGCAAAAACGCATTTCGTATCCAGCGCGCGCGCAACTTCGTGACCAACAAGAATGCCACCGACGGCTGGAGAAATCACGCCATCGATGTGCCCAATGTCGCATGCGGCCTTCATCTTTTCAACCAGCGCATCACACAATTTTGCCGCGATGCGCGGATAACGCAACACGTTCGCACATTGGAAGTAGCGATTCGAGTGGAGTTTCGAACGCAATTCAAAGTGCCCTTCCAAGAGGGCGCCTGTATCTTTGAAAGCTTGTAAGGTTTCTGCTTCGGTCATCATTTGATTAATCCTTCATAGAGTTTAATTCAGTTCGAGTAAATCTTCACGTGAGAAAGTGGGCACTTCTTTTGAGTCATCCGCTGTAGGCGCAAGTTGCGTGGCGCGTGGCGCGGCCAAAGTCGGCGGCACGAGCGTCGGCGCATACTCCGCGGTACGTGGAGTGCGTATTCGGTGCACGTCAGGATGGTCCATGAGCTCCCCACTCTTTTCATTCAAAAGTGGCGCGGCAAACATTTCAAGGCGTAAGTCACGCGTCACTTTTGTATCCACCGCCCAGGCTGCACGCGCCGTCGCTAAGGCCGCCGACTCTTCCGCACCCGTCAATGTAATGAAAGCACACGAAGCAGGAAACGTGTCCGCGGCAGATTTGCTCGAGGCCTGTTGCAACGCCTTCATCGGGAAAATACTCACAAACGAAAAGATGAGCGCACCCACCGCCACAAGCGGCAAGAGTTCATTGCGCCAACGCCGATGCGGTTTGTAAACCTGCCGAGTCATTCCGCCTTCACCTCCGTGCGACGGTTCGCAAATAGAATACGCGTAAGACCACTCATCCGCGCAAGCGAAGCGACCTTCATCAAATCTGCCGCGGCCGTGCGCCGATCGGCTAGAACAAGAAGTGTCTTCTGCTCAACCTTGAGCGCGCGGTCGGCCAACTGCTCACCCAAGGCCGCCGTGGACGCCCCATCTTCAAGCGAATACCGCGCATCATCAAAGAAGACAAGCGTCTCATTTTTCATCGGCGTCACAAGCGCAACAAGCGGCGTCACCGCACCCTCCGTCAAACCCGAATCAGGCAAATCAAAAAGAACGCCTTCCGCCGCGGTCAACGTCCCGCTCACGAGATGAATCATCAACAGCGCAAGCCCCACCGTAATCCATGGAACCGCCGCGGACAAAGGCTGCAACCACTGTGGACCATACTTCCACATACCACGGTCGGTCGTACGCCGCCAATTCCATCTGCTCGCGCCCGCGCTCATCTTACTCCTTCTTTCGCACTCGTCTCCATAACAGAAAGGTATCCCACAATGCGGCTCGCCGCGGCCTCAAGTTCCACCACCAACCGATCCATTCGAATGCGCAAAACACCATACATCATCGCCGTCGGAATCGCCACAATCAGCCCGAGTGCCGCGGCAACCAGGGCCTCCATTGCGCCACCCATCAAATCCGCACGCGAAATCAAAACATCCGAATTGACAAGTAGCATCGTGCGAATAAAACCAATGAGCGTACCCAAAAGCCCAATCGCGGGCGCGGCCTGACCAATAATCGCAAGTGCCGCCAACCGCCGATCAAGCCGCCCCACCTC
>CAVIVB010000208.1:0-3579 GCA_963645785.1 bacterium | reverse complement strand
TTTTGTTGGTGGAGCGGTGTGAGAATGCGCTGTATGAGATTGACCGGCAGATGCGTGGGGAAAAGTGCCGCGCCGAGATTGTGCCGGTGATGATGGATGTGGCGAATCGCGAGCGGCTGGGGAAGGTGTTGGGGAAGTATCGGCCGCAAGTTGTGTTGCATGCGGCGGCGAGTAAGCATGTGCCGATGGTGGAGCTCAATCCAGAGGAAGGGTGGGCGAATAATGTGGAAGGGACGCGGGCGGTGGCGGAATGCGCAAAGGCGGCGGGAGTCGAGCGATTTGTGCTGATTTCGACGGATAAGGCGGTCAATCCGATTTCGGTGATGGGGAAGTCGAAGCGCGAGGCGGAGAAGATTGTGATGGCGCTGAATGAGGGGGAAGGGACGTCATTTTGCGCGGTGCGGTTTGGGAATGTGTTTGGGTCGTCGGGGTCGGTGGTGCCGTTATTTGAGGAGCAGATTGCGAAGCGGCAGGCGGTGACGGTGACGCACCCGGATATGCGGCGGTATTTCATGACGATTCAGGAGGCGGTGAGTTTGGTGTTGCAGGCGGCGAGCCGGACGGAGCGCGCGATTTATACGCTGGATATGGGCGAGAGCGTGCGGATTTTGGACTTGGCCGAGGGCATGATTCGGCGCGTCGGATTTCGGCCGTATGTGGATATTCCGATTGTGTTTATTGGTGTGCGGCCGGGCGAGAAGTTGTTTGAGGAATTGGATATTTCTGAGAAGTCCGCTTTCAAGACGGACATGGCGAAGATTTATGTGACGCGTGTGTAGGTGGGCGCGGCAGTTTTTTTGCTGAGAAAAGTTGAAGAAGGGGATTGACGCGCGGGCCGAAATATGCTATAATATACGGCAGATATGAAAATACTACTTTCATTTTGGTATGGTATCTTCAAGAACAATCCGACGTTTCGGTTGGTGCTTGGGATGTGCCCGACGTTGGCGGTGACGACGAGTCTCGAGAATGCACTCGGGATGGGGCTTGCCGCGGCGTTTGTTTTGGTGTGCTCGAATGCGCTTGTGTCGGCATTGAGGAAGGTGATACCGGATGCGGTGCACATTCCGTGTTACATTGTGATTATTGCGACGTTTGTGACGGCGATTGATTTGTTGATGCAGGCGTACTTGCCGGATCTGTCGGCGAGCTTGGGGATTTTCATTCCATTGATTGTGGTGAACTGCATTATTTTGGGACGTGCGGAAGCGTTTGCGTGCAAGAACGGGGTGCTCGAGTCGATTGCAGATGGGCTTGGGAGCGGGCTTGGCTTTACGCTTTCGTTGGCGTTGATTGCGTCGGTGCGTGAGATTGTGGGTGCTGGGACGTTGACGGTGTGGGGGGATTTGGCGTTCAAGAATTTGAATCCTGGGCCTGTGACGATGGCGATTTTGCCGGCTGGCGGTTTTATTGTTTTGGGGCTTTTATTGGCACTTATCAATCGGCTTGGGGAATGGAATGCGCGGCGGCATGGTGCGCCGGCGCCGCTCCCTGTGAATTTGGATTGTCGTCATTGCACGATGTGTGGGAAGGGGAAGTAAGGAAGGGTTCGTGCGATGAAGTGCCCGAAGTGTGGGAAGGATGAGGACAAGGTGTTGGACACGCGTTTGGCGCGTGAGGGCGCGGCTGTGCGTCGGCGGAGAGAGTGTTTAGTATGTGGTGCGCGTTTTACGACGTATGAGGAATTGGATCGGGACGAGGTTTTGGTGATTAAGCGTGATGGGTCGCGGCAGGCGTTTGATCGGTCGAAGGTGGATCGTGCGATACGGCGTGCATGTGGGAAGCGGCCTGTGAGCGATGAGCAGATACGTGGGATGATTGACGCGGTGGTGACGAAGTTGGATGAGGCGGAGGTGAGCGTGGATCGGATTGCGGAGTTGGTGATGGGTGAGCTATTGAAGGTGGATCAGGTGGCGTATGTGCGGTTTGCGAGTGTGTATGGCCAGTTTACGAACGTCGATCAATTTTTGACAGTGATAACGGAGATGCTAAAGAAATGAACAACGAATATTCTCGTCCGCCCGTACGCATAGCGTTGATAGGTTTGGGTCGTGCGATGTTCGCCGACCACTATGCGATTATCAAGGGGCGCCCCGATTTGTTTCGAGTGGTGGCGGCATGTGACGTTGTGAAGGAGCGGCGCGATATTATTGCGAAGGATTTTCCGGAATGTCGGATGTTTCGGCGGATAGATGATTTGTTGGAGGAGCGCGAGATTGATTTGGTGGACATTGCAACGTGCTCGACGGATCATGTGCAGCATGCGATCGCGGCATTGCGGAAGGGTTTTTGGACGTTGATTGAGTCGCCGATGGCGCTCACATATGATGATGCGCAGCTTTTGCGTGGTGCGGCTGTGAAGGCAAAGAATCGGCTTTTGGTGATGCATCGTGGATTGTTTGGGGCGGACTTTATGTTGGCGCAGCAGGAGTTGACGGATGTGCGGCTTGGAGAGATTTATCAAGTGTTGGTGCGCAAGGAAGATTATGTTCGGCGTGATGATTGGCAGACGGTAAAGCGTTTGGGTGGTGGCGCGGCGTATTATGAGTTGCCAGATATGCTTTTGCAAGCGTTCAAGTTGATGCCCATGCCGCCGGTGCAGATGTGGAGCGATTTGAAGCGTGTGGCGAGTTTAGGGGATGCGGAAGACTTTGCGCATATTTCATTGAAGACGCGTACGCGCATTTCGGTGGATCTTGAGTATAATGGTGGGGTATTGCCGGCGGATCGGCTGTGGTCGTTTATGATTCGCGGCGAACGTGGGTGTTTCAAGGTGATGCCAGGTGCGCGCGAAGGGATTCTGTCGGTGGTGGAGCCGAAGTATAAATTTCCGCGGCGGCGTTCATCTGTGCGCACGCCGGAGCTTATGGATTTACATGAAGAGTTCCCAACGGTGCAGATACCAATTCGATTGGCGGAGGAGAAGCTGAGCGGGATTGAGGCATTTTGGCAGCAAGTATATGATACGATTCGGACCGCGGTGCCGTATCCTGTTTCGATGGATGAAGAGATTGAGACGATTCGGTTGGCACACTTGATGAAGAAAGCGAGCCCTTTTGGAAAATAATGGAGAGAGGCGATGACACAGAGTTTGGAAGACTATGTTGAGATGATTCATGTGCTCGCGCAGAAGGGCGGCGACGCGCAGGTGCGTGATGTCGCGAATGCGCTTGGCGTCACGATGCCGTCTGTTGTGAAGGCGATTCGCGAGTTGAAGAAGTTGGGGCTTGCGACGCATGAACCATATGCGGGGATTGGATTGACGACGAAGGGTCGGCGCGTGGCGAAGCTTGTTTTGGGGCGGCATACGCTTTTGCGCGAATTTCTGATGCAGCTTGGCGTGAGCCGTGCGACGGCGGACAAGGACGCATGCATGATGGAACATATTTTGTCGGCTGAGACGCTTGATAAGATTCGTCTTTACACGGAAGGCGCGGCAAAGGCCAAGGTTAAAACGAATAAGAAGATTTCTAAAGGAGAATAACAATGAAAAGTCAGATCAATATTCTGCGGCAGTTGCAAGAGCTTGTACTTATTCGGGACGAGCATCATCAGACGGGTGACGGGACGCACATGGAT
>CAVIVB010000207.1:0-3586 GCA_963645785.1 bacterium | reverse complement strand
GTGGGATTGGAGAAGCGGACGATCGGACGCGGATGATTCTGACGTTGGAGGCGACGGATGAGAGTGGGAGCAAGGCGTATAAGGATTTGTCGTTGAGGTTTTCGAGTGAGACGGAAGGGGAAAGTTACACGCCGAGCGCGGCAGATTTTATGACGACGACGGTGATTCCGGTGCCGTATACGTGGTTGGTGGAGAAGGGGTTGGCGGTGATAGATGAGTCGCTTTCGGCGGATGAATTGGCGAAGGTGATGAATGAGGCGGCCGCGGCAGATTTTGATGGGGATGGGTTTGTGAATTATGCGGAGTATTTGTGTGGGACAGATCCGAAGGATGGAGAGGATTATTTGAAGGCGTCGATTGAGATGGTGGATGGCAAGCCCGTTATTAGTTGGAATGATGGATTGAGCGGCGCGGCGGAGTATACGGTGATTGGTGCGGAGAAGCTCGATGCGAGCACTTGGGAGAAGGTTGATGATTCCAACCTTTCCAAGATGCGCTTTTTCCGTGTGAAGGCGACGTTGAAGTAAGGGCCGCGCGACGGGGTTACTTCCGTTTGGCGAGGGCTTCGTGATAGTCGGAATAGCCGCCCTCGAACCACGTGGTGCGTCCATTGGGTTCGAACGCGAGAATATGTGTCGCGATACGGTCGAGGAACCACCGGTCGTGCGAGACAACCATCACGCAACCGCCGAAGTCTTGCAAGCCTTCTTCCAAAGAACGCAAGGTCGCAACATCGAGGTCGTTCGTCGGTTCGTCGAGAAGAAGCAAGTTGCCGCCCGATGTGAGGAGCTTCGCGAGATGGACGCGATTACGTTCACCGCCCGAAAGGACGCCAACTTTCTTTTGTTGTTCGGCGCCGCGGAAGTTGAAGCGGCTACAGTAGGCGCGGCCATTCATCATCGTCGTGCCCGCAAGGCGCACAAATTCGCCGCCGCCCGTGATGGCTTCATAGACCGTTTCATCCGCCTTAAGTTCGCTGCGCGTTTGATCCACATAGCTGAGTTTGACCGTTTCGCCGACGGAGAACGTGCCTTCGAGTGGCTTGAGCTGGCCGGTGATGAGCTTGAAGAGGGTGGTCTTGCCCGCACCGTTCGGACCAATCACGCCGACAATTCCGCCGCGGGGCAGGTCGAAGTTGAGGTCGTTATAAAGGATGCGATCGCCAAAGCCCATCTTGACATGTTCGGCGCGCACGACGAGATTTCCGAGCCGCGGCCCGGGCGGAATGCGAATGACGAGATCATCCTCGCGCGTCGAGACTTCCTGGCTTTGCAATTCCTCGTAGCGTTTGACACGCGCCTGGCTCTTCGAGTGGCGTCCAGAGGGGTTGGTTTGAATCCACTTGAGTTCGTTCTCAATCAATTTCTGCCGCGACTTTTCAGCCTTGGCTTCGCGCGCCAACATCGCTTCCTTTTGCTTGAGCCATTCCTCGTAGTTGCCCTTGTACGGATAGCAAATGCCGTGGTCGAGTTCAAGAATCCAATCCGTGACATCGCTCAAGAAGTAGCGGTCGTGCGTGACAACAATGAGCGTGCCTTTGAACGGCTTCAAGTAGTCTTCCAACCACTGGACCGTCTCGGCATCGAGGTGGTTCGTGGGTTCGTCCAAAAGGAGGACATCGGGCTCGGTCAGGAGCAAGCGGCAAATCGCGACGCGACGCCGTTCACCGCCCGAAAGCACCTTGACCGGCTGATCGCTCGGCGGGCAATGCATCGCCGCCATCGCGCGCTCCACCAAAGAATCAATGTTCCAATAATCGTGCGCGTCAATTTCTTCTTGGAGCTTGGCCATCTCGGCTTCGGCCTTGGGATCATCAAGATTGCAACAAAGATCCTCATAGCGTTCGAGCTTGGCGTGGATGGGCGCAACCGCTTCCGCGACAACTTCGCCCACCGTCTTGGCATCATCAAGGACAGGCTCCTGCGGCAGATAGCCCACCTTCGTTCCCTTCGCAACTTGCACGGTGCCAATCAAGTCCGTATCAAGCCCGGCCAAAATCTTGAGGAGCGAAGATTTACCTGCGCCATTGCCACCAATGACGCCAATGTGCGCCCCATAGAAGAAGGACAAATTGACATCCTTCAAAATTGTCTTTGTGCCAACTTGCTTTGTGACATCCACAAGTGAGAATTGATATTCGCCTGCCATAGGTATGTGCCTTTCTGATGAGTTAGTTAGATACAAAAATCGAGAGCCGCCGCGGCATCGGGCGCACGCGACAAAATCTTCGCAATCGTCACGCGCGAAAGAACATTCGCAAAGCCCGTATTGACGTCCGCCCAAATCTGCCGCGCCACGCAAAATGATTCGCGCTCGCATGTCCCTTTCTCCGTCAAACAATCGAGAATCGAAAGCGGACCTTGCATGATCTCAATCACGTTTAGGAGCGTAATATCTTCAGGCGAGCGCGCCAGGCGAAACCCGCCCGTCGCACCCCGCATCGAACGAATGAGACCGGCCTTACGCAAGGGGATAACCAATCGCGAAATAAACTTGACGGAGATTTGCTGGTCGTGCGAGATGAGGGCCATTGAGCGCGGTTCGGCATCACGTGAATGCGCGGCAATATCAAGGAGAATGCGCAAGCCGTACCGCGTCTTCGCGGAAATTTTCAATCCCGTTCGCATTTAGATTGTCGCCGTCAAAAGTGCCGCGGTGCCGGTGCATGAAAGAATGTTTGCTTCCGCTGGAATGAGCAAGGTTTGACCGCGGCAGATTTTTGCGCCGTTGATTTCGCCTTCGCCTTCCAAACACATCACAACAACAAACGATTTCGTTTGAAGGTCAATCGTCTCCGCGCCCTTGAGTTGCACGCGTTCAACCTTGAAGTAGGGGCACGAGATGAGCGGAACTTTTGCCGCGGTCGCATCATACGTTGTGCGATAGTCCGCATCTGGAAGGACGCGATAATCAATCGCATCTTTGGCAAGGGCCGTATGCAATTCGCGCTTCTGGCCATCCGCCCCCACGCGATCAAAATCGTATACGCGATATGTGATGTCGCTCGTCTCTTGAATCTCGGCAAGGAGATTGCCCGCACCAATGGCATGAATACGCCCCGCGGGCAAAAAGAAAACATCGCCCGCATGCGAAGGATGGCACGCGAGCACATCCGCAAATGGATTGCCGGTGTGCGCCGCGCTCGTCAAATCCTCAAACTCGGTCGGCGTCAAATGGCGATGAAGCCCCGAATAAACTTTCGCATCTTTTGTCGCGTCGATGACATACCACATCTCCGTCTTTCCGCGGCAGTTATGCCGCGCTTGTGCGAGTGCATCATCGGGATGGACTTGAATGGAAAGGTCTTGCGCAGCATCAATGAATTTGATGAGCAAGGGAAACGCCGTTCCAAACGTCTCAAACACCTGTTGCCCAACAAGCCGCGGCCCATATTCACGAATCAAATCAGGCAAGGTGCGCCCTTTGTCAGGCCCTTCGGCCACTACACTTTCATGGCCCGGCACGGCGGAGATTTCCCAGCTCTCGCCAATATTTGCCGCGGACGTGGCCACACCCTTGAATGGTGCAAGACGCGTCCCACCCCAAATTGTCTCCTTCAAATAAGGAACAAACGTATAAGGCGCGA
>CAVIVB010000206.1:0-3591 GCA_963645785.1 bacterium | reverse complement strand
GGGCGGCACAGGTAAAACTCCTGTCACCGAAATCTTTGCACGCACCCTCGCCGCCCAAGGCCGCCGCGTCGCCATTCTCTCGCGCGGCTACCGTCGCAAAGAAGCCCCCCTCTGGCAACGCATTTTCACTCAAGTTATCGAACCGCCTCTCGTCGTTTCCGATGGTAAACACCTCCTCCTCGACTCTGCCACAGGCGGCGATGAACCTTACATGCTCGCCTCCAACCTCCCTGGTGTCGCCGTCGTCGTCGACCGCAACCGCGTCAAAGCTGGCCGCTACGCCATCAAACGCCTCGGTTGCGACACCCTTATTCTCGACGATGGCTTCCAATACAAAAAGTTGAAGCACTCCATCGAAGTTGTCCTCGTCGATTCCACCAATCCCTTCGGCAATGGCAACATGCTCCCCCGCGGCATCCTTCGCGAACCTGCTCGTCACATTCGCCGCGCCGACGTCATCTTCCTCACAAAGTGCCGCGGTGACGTCTCCCAAGTCCGCGATGAAATCCGCCGCTTCAATTCCCACGCCGATATCATCGAATGTAATCACGCCCCCGCCGTTCTCAAAGATGTCTGGAGCCGCGAAGAATTTCCGCTCGCTTGGCTCCAAGGCAAAACCACTTGCACCCTCTCCGGTATCGCCTCTCCAAAAGGATTTGAAAACTCTCTCCGTCATCTCGGCGCCCGCGTCATCTGGTGCGAACGCTATGCCGACCACCATCGCTACGAACCATCTGAAATTCTCTACGCTCTCAACCGCACCGCCGATATGGGCGCCGACGCCCTCGTCACGACTGAAAAGGATGCCGTCCGCTTCCCGCGCTTCGAAACCTCACCTATCAAATGCCTCTACCTCCGCATTCAAATCGAAATTCTTTCTGGACGCGAAAGCTTTACCCAAATCATTGATCGCATTTGTTTTCGCTCGCGCGCCTAACCGCGGAAAATTTGTCGCGATCAAGAAAGGCAAATACGCGCGTACTCTAGGAAATTTACGCGCGTAATTCCGCAAGGTTACGCGCATAAATTTTGCCGCACTTAGTGGGCGTCGAGCCAATTTGAGCCGACACCGATGCCGACATCAAGCGGTACGCCAAAATCAATCGCGGTCGTCATCTCCTTGCGGACGATTTTCTTGACCTTTTCGACTTCATCAAGCGGTGTATCAAAGACAAGTTCGTCATGAATTTGCAAGACCATTTTGGTGCGCAGTCCATTCGCAAGAAGTGCGCGGTCGATATTGACCATGGCGACTTTGATGAGATCTGCCGCGGAGCCTTGGATGGGCGTGTTGATAGCGTCACGCTCGGCACTTTGGCGAGCGGTCGCGTTGCGCGAATTGATGTCGCGAATCGTGCGGCGGCGGCCGAGAATTGTTTCGGCATAGCCTTTTTCGCGGGCCTTGGCAATCGCCTCTTGCATGTAGGCGTGAATCTTCGGATAGAGTTTGAAGTACGTCTCAATGAGGTCGGCCGCTTCACGCCGCGAGACGTGCAAACGCTGGGAAAGGCCAAATGCGGAGATACCATAGATAATCCCGAAGTTCACCATTTTGCAACGCGTGCGTTGCTCCGGCGTGACGAAGCCTGGCATGATATCATAGACGCGGCTTGCCGTTTCGCGGTGAATATCTTCGCCGCGGCGGAACGCATCAAGCATCGCTTCGTCCTTCGAAAACGCGGCCATCAAACGCAATTCAATTTGTGAATAGTCGGCCGAGATGAGCGCATGTTTTTCATCGCGCGCCACGAAGGCCCGACGAATCAATTTGCCGCGTTCGGTGCGGATGGGGATATTCTGCAAGTTGGGGTCGGATGAACTCAGGCGGCCCGTTTCGGTGAAGGCTTGCGCGTAGGTTGTATGCACGCGGCCGTTCGCATCAATCAAGGTCGGCAGCTTATCCACATACGTCGATTTCAATTTCGCACACGCGCGATACTCCAAAATCGATTGCACGACCGGATGTTCGTTGACGAGTTTTTGGAGCGTCTTTTCATCGGTCGAATATTGCCCACGCGTCGTTTTCTTTGCGGCCTCTGGATTGAGTTTGAGGCGTTCAAAGAGGAGTTCGCCCAACTGCTTGGGACTATCCACATTGAGTCCGGGGCCCGCGTATTTGAGGATGTCCTGAACAAGCGTCATAATTTCGCGGTCGAGCACCTGCCCATATTCGTGAAGTGCCGCGGTATCAATGCGCACGCCCTCGCGTTCCATATTAATAAGGACATTGACGAGGGGCTCTTCGACATCGGCAAGGTCGTGAAGGGCGTTGGCCTTTTCAACGAGCGGGCGCAAGGCGTCGTCCAAGCGCAACGTGACATCCGCATCTTCTGCGGCATAATCGAGAATATCCTCGGGCTTGAGTGCGGCCATTGAAAGCTGCTCTTCGCGCGGCTTCTTTTCGCCAATCAATTTCTCAATCGGGATAGGCCGATAGTGCAAATATTCGCACGCCAAAGAATCCATCGAATGGCGTGAGGCGGCATCGAGGCAATAGTGCGCCAGCATCGTATCGCGCGGCGTCGAAGCAAATCCAATCCCATAACGCCGCAGAACGGAACGATCAAATTTGACATTGTGGCCAACAAAGATTTTCGTGGGGTCAGCAAAGAGCGGACGAAAGATATCAATCAAATCGCCAACGACATACCACGCCTTGCCGGGCGCGGTTGCAAACGAAAAGCCGACAAGCTTGCAGAAGTGCGCCTCGGTTGACGTATGGCCATCGACCGCGGCAGTTTCCGTATCAAACGCAATGCGCGGCGCCTTCATTAATTCATCGAGTAGCACATGCGCTTCTTCATCGGTGCGGACGAGTTTATAGTCATGCGGCGTTGTTTCAAGCGTCGCCAATTCTGTCGCGGGCTCAGGCGCGAGAGCGGCACTTTCCCCGCCGAGGAAATCACGCGCCAAACGATTCAATTCAAACTTCGCACAGACCGCGGCAAGCGCCGTTTTATCGGGCTCCTTGAGGCGATACTCATCCCAATTAATTTCGATTGGGATATCGGTACGAATCGTGGTGAGGAACTTTGAAATGCGTGCATCCTCCGCGCCCGCGGCAATTTTTTCGCCCAGCTTTCCTTTGACGTTTGCGGCGTTGGCTAGGATGCCTTCGATGTCGCCGAACTTGGAAAGCAAGTCCGCGGCAGTTTTTTCGCCGACGCCCCGAATGCCGGGAATGTTATCCGACGAATCGCCCGCAAGCGCAAGGTAATCAATCATCTGCTTCGGGTCGCGCAAATGCCAATGCTCACAAACCTTTGCGACATCAAGAATTTCTGCCGCGTCGCCTGAATGTGCGGGACGATAAAGCGCGACATTTTCGCGAACGAGCTGCGCGGCATCTTTATCGGGCGTCGCGAGGAACACATTGAAACCCGCTTCTGCGCCGCGCGCGGCAAGGGTTCCCATCACATCATCAGCTTCGAAACCATCCACCCGTACAACTGGAATACGCAACGCCGCGGCGAGTTCAAACGCATACGGAATTGACGCCGCCAAATCCTCCGGCATTTTTTGCCGCGTCGCCTTGTAAGGTGCGTAGGCTTGATGCCGAAAAGTCGGGCCACCCGGATCCATCGCCAGTAC
>CAVIVB010000205.1:0-3604 GCA_963645785.1 bacterium | reverse complement strand
GCCTCTTGCCCCAAAAGCCTGTCCTCACCTTCGCGGGGGCGCGGGGGCTGCAAGTCCCCGTTCTCGTTGTTTCCCCGTTTTGCCGCGGGCCGCTCTGTCGGCCCGCTATAACATGCCTCCCACCCGCGAAGCCCTTTGCTAGGCTCGGAGTTAAGCCCCCTCCCGCGCCCCCTACCGAATAATCGCCTTCAGCGCCTCCAGCCACTTCTCCCCGGCCGCCATAAACGTCACATCCTTCTCGCCCACAAACTGCCGCGCCAAAAGCTCATTCGCCATCTTCACTTCCTCCTCTTTCCCAGCCTGCGGGAAAAGCCCCACCACAATCACCTTCGCCTTCGGGGCCGCCCGCCGAACCTCGCCCACCACCGCAGCAATTCCTTCCACCACCTCCGCGGCAGAATCCCCACGATAATTCTCCGTCCGCCGCAAATTGTTCCCGCCCAATTCCACGACCACCCACTTCGCATCCGTCTCATCAATCTCGCCATACCGCAGCCTCACCAGCGCATTCTGCGTCCGCTCCCAACCATACCCCGCATTAATCACCTTCCGCGGCGCAAACATCTCCCCCAACTTCCCACAATCCTGCGTCACCTCATCGCCCACAAAAAGGACCTCACAATCATTCGTTTCCTTCGTCGCCTTCCAAATCGAAACATGCCGCGCCCACCAATCATACCCACGCGCGGAGGCACTTTCAATCCATGGCCGTGGCGAAGCGCTCGCCGGCAAAAAGCCCTTCCCTTCATTCAGCGGCGCCGCATGAATACCCTTCTGCCGAAGACCATCAAGCCGCAACGCGAGGCGCCGCGCGAAATCGTCAAAATCGCGCGCACCCTCTTTTTCGCCGCGCCAAATGACTTCGGCAAAAGCGGCGGAGCGTGGCCACAGGCGCCATTGTGCGGCTTCAGGCGTCGGGACGGTGTTCGCCCACATGCAGACTTGCGCGCCCAAAATGTGGTGTGCATCTTTTGCGGCCACATTGCGCAAAGGGTCGAAGGAATAGACGAGGCGCAGAGAGGTCGGCACATATTCGCGCGTAAAGACAGATGGATGCGGATACATCTTTGACTCGCGTTCAAATTCAGGTGAGAACTGGCTATAATTCAAATAGAGAAAATCAGAAGGTGTCATAACGACGTCGTGACCGCGCGCGGCCGCTTGTGCGCCGCCAAATCGATCACCCCGCCAATTCATAACGACCACATCCTGCGGCAGTGCCGCCGCCTCCACACCATCGGCGACTTCATCCCAACCGACCGCGCGGCGTCCACGCGAAGAAACATGTTGCGCTAAAATGCGCGTGAACCAAGCCTGCAAAGCGTGTTCATCTTTTGCGCCCACCGCCGCCTTCCGTGCCTGACATTTCGCGCACTTTTCCCAACGCACTTTCGGGCATTCATCGCCGCCAATGTGGATGAATTGCGAAGGGAAAAGCGCGATGACTTCATCCAACACATCCTTGCAAAATTGAATGGCTTCATCGTTGCCAACGCAAAGAACCTCCTCTTCAATGCCGAGCGCGGTGCGCACTTTCCGCGGCAGATTTGCCGCGCCCTTGCACGAGTATTCGGGATACGCCGCAAGCGCCGCGCGCACGTGACCGGGAAACTCAATTTCGGGAATGACTGTGATGTGCAATTCTTTCGCCCGCGCAAGAACTTCCTTCACATCTTCGTATGTATAGAAGTAAGGCCCATACACTTTGCCATCTTGCTCTTCGCTGCCATTTGAATAGCCTGGACGATACCCATTGAACGTGGGCGACGTCACAGAACTTGAATCGCGCACCGCGCCAATCTTCGTCAATTCCGGAAACTTTTTGCTCTCAAGTCGCCAACCTTGGTCATCCGTCAAATGCCAATGAAAGACGTTGAGTTTGTAGTCTGCGGCGACTTCAAGCAGTTTCAAAATTTCATCCTTCGTAAAGAAGTAGCGGCTCACATCCAATTGGAAGCCACGCCATTTGTATGCGGGCGCGTCCTCAATCTCGCAAAGTGGAATCGAGCCATCGGCAAGCCGCAATTGCGCAAGCGTCCTCTCCGCATAGAAAAAGCCCGCATCCGTTGATGCCCGAAGCGTCACACCATGCGCCGTCACACTCAAACAATAGGCCTCTTCGCCAAGCGATTGATCCACAACGCGCTCAATTGGCGCATTCGCTTTGAGCGTGCCATTGCCCCACCGAATCGCACGCGGCCAAGGAATGATCGCGGCAGTTTTCGTCACAAGCTTGGGCGCATATTTCGTCTCGTACTCTTGCGAACCGCTCTTCACACGCTCAAGCAAAATGGACCCAAGCGGAGACTCTTGCGTCCCCAAGAAACGCCAAGGCTTCGCGCCTCGCCAATCACAATCGCGAAACACAATGCCGTCAACTTCCCCAATGCGCACGCCGTCTTCAACCACAATCTGCACCGCGGCAAATTCATTCGTCCCCACGCACCGTTCAAATGTGATATCCTTGACAACGACTCCGCCGCGACCACTCTTCGGCAAATACCGCCGCGGATATTCAAAGTTCACGCCATTCCAACCGCCAAATGTGCAATCACGAAAGACGGCGTTGCGAATCGTATCATCGGCAGGGCAACCAATGCGCACCCCATTGCACGCGCTCACCAACTCGCAATTTGCAACAACCACATCCTCGCACACAATGCGCTCCTTCTCATTCATCCGCATCGCCCGCAAAATGATTGCATCATCACCCGTGTGAAATTTGGAATTGGAAACCCGCACGCCGCGGCACCCATCAAAATCAATCCCATCCGAATTAATCATCCGCGCATCTGCCTCAACCGAAATCCCAGCCACCTTCACATTTTCGCATTGCCGCAACAGCATCGTCCAGCCCGGCGAATTGAGGAATGTCACACCTTCCAATCGCACATTCTTACACCGCACAAATTGCACCATCCGCGGACGCGGCACGCTCGGCTTCGCCCAAAACCTCCACTGCAATTTCGTCTGGTCGAAGAATGCAGGACCTTGCCCATCAATCGTACCTTGCCCCGTAATCGCCACGTCCTCCGCATCCCACGCATAAATAAACACCTTCCGCGACCCCTCCGGCGTCACCCCACACACCTCCAACGGAAAATCAAAATAATCCTCGCTCTTCGTGGACCCCACCAGCCGCGCGCCCTTTTCCAAATGCAATTCAACATGACTTGCCAAACGCAAACTCGCACACGCATGCTCCCCAGCCGGCACAACAACGCGCCCGCCGCCTGCCGCCGCCACGCGGTCAATCTCCGCCTGCAACGCCGCACCATCCATCGCGCCTGCAAAAGAAGCCGCGCACAAAATACCCATCACAATCAAAATCTTCTTCATGTTCTCTTTTACCTTTCTCAATAAACGCCCTATATTATACCATATTCTCGCCCAAATCTCAACCCCCTTCTCCAAAATCCGCCGCGCCCACCATCAGCTGTCCCGCGTTTTGCCGCGGCCTGCTCCACCGCCCCGCTTGCGCCCCATTTCCGCCGCGCCTCGATCATTGCCTTTTGCCACTCATCCTCTTCGCGGTATGTTCATCGCGCGTCTCTTTGCGGTCATTGCCTCTTGCCCCAAAAGCCTGTCCTCACCTTCGCGGGGG
>CAVIVB010000204.1:0-3611 GCA_963645785.1 bacterium | reverse complement strand
TCGGGAGAATCTCGGTATGTGTCGCCCAACGTGACCACGGTAAATACAGCTTGAACTCGGCGCGCGTGAGAGCCACATAATAAACGCGCTTCTCCTCATCATCCGCCGCTTCGCCCGAAAAACCATCCGCGACAAATACGACTTTATACTCGAGTCCCTTGGCCGAATGCATGGTGATGACTTGCACACAATCGCCTTCATTCTCCTGCTGGCGAATATCCTCCTCACTTCCATCCGCGCCCTTCGTCTGAAGGGTCGTGCCCCATTGGCGAAGCGTCGCAGCAAAGTCCTCAATCGTGCGCGCCCGATTCCCCACACGCGCCAAAAGCTGATCCAAGATCTGCCGCGTCGCAGCCCAACGCCGATCAAAGTCAAGATCAGCAGGTGTCGGATGCGCAAGCCGCGACAGAGCCAACACACTCTCGAAGAGCACGCCCCACCGCCGCGCACGGGTGAGAAGTTGCCACGTTTCCAAGGTCTCCATCAGCTTGAAATCACCCTGCGTCAGCGTCGCTTCAAGCCGCGCAGCTGGGACAGCAAAGAGCGGCGTCAAGAGAAGCGCGGCTAAATTACCGCGGCCGCCAGGCTGCGCAAGAAAGTCAAAGAGAGCCAAGAGCGCCTCCGCCTCCACTCCATTGTACAGCCCCTTCGCCTTGTAGCTACGACACGGAATGCCCTCACGCGCCAGAAGCGTGCGTACTTCATCGGCGTGACTCCTCACCAACACACACATGTCGCGATACGTCAAACGATGCTCACACACTTCATTCGTGTCAGGATCCCGCGTGCGATACGCCACCCCGAGCGCATGCAACCGACGCATCTCACGCGCAGCCATCCGAATAAAATACGGCCGACACACCGCCTTATTCCCATTCCCCGTGCGCGAATTCTTCGGCGGCGGCTCGCACGCCGGCAAGCACTCAAGAAGCGTCACCGCCGCGCGCCCCGTCAAATCCTCCAAGCCTGCAAAACGCGTATTCCCCTCTGGATAAACTACGTCTCGATAGGCAATGCGCTCGCCCCCCTCCGCCATTTCGCTAAACCAAGAAGTCCGCCCAAAAAAGTGGTTGAACGCCTCAACAAGCTCGCGCGTCGAACGGTACGTCGCCGCCAGCGAGAGCATTTCCTGCTCCGCACAAATCACCTTGCGCGCCTGCAAGTACGTTGCAATGTTCGCGTTACGAAAACCATAAATCGATTGCTTGGGATCTCCCACAACAATCAAACAACCCTGCCGCGGACAGGGCACATCCGCCCCTTCAAGCCTGTTGACACGGCTCGAAAAAAGCGATTCAAAGATCTGCCATTGCGCATCATCCGTATCTTGAAACTCATCCACAAGTGCCAGGCGATACCGCCTGCGAATAGCCGTCAAAAGCGCACTCGCCTCGCCGCGCGCCGCCTCACGCCCAATCACACGGCTCGCATTCTTGATAAGATCATCAAACGTCAAAAGCGAAGACTCTTCCTTCAACTTGCCATACGCCCCCTTCGAACGCGCCGCGAGCACCTGAGCAAATCCCCCCTCCCCTTCCTTCGCCACGTCCATCCGCTTGAGCCCCACAAGCCCCTTGAGCGCCGCCTCCGCCTTCTCCATAAGCCGTTCAACCGTCCCATACTCATCCAACTCGCGCGCAAACGTGCCACCAAACTCATCCTCAAATTCCTTGCTCAATAACGTCTCGCGCACCGCTTGATGGATCAACTCATTCTCTCCCGACCCAATCTCCAACGTCATCGGCATCCCATTCTCAAAGGCATACTCAGCCAGGAGCTGACGACAAAATGAATGGATTGTGCAGATCGTCACCTCCTCAAAATCAACCGGTAAAATCCCCGCCTCGTCCAATATCGCCCGTATCCGATCCTTCAGTTCACCCGCCGCCTTTTCCGTGTACGTGACGAGTAAAATGTTCTTGATGTCTATCTTCTCGCCCCCCCACGCCGCATCCTCCATCGTCAATAACTTGAGCACGATACTCTGCAGCGCATATGTCTTCCCCGTCCCCGCCGACGCCTCAATAAGCCCATCGCGGTCATACCTCAACCGGTTCCACACCGCGTCCTCACCACCCAAACGCGCACGTACAAACTCCTCCTTCACGCCCCCACCTCCTTTACGCCCGCGAGTGGCAACCCATACACACCCTTCACGAGCGCCTCTAATTCCGCCGCGGTCGGCGCCCGCCGCAACGCCTCAATCGATTGCTCCACCACGAGTGCACGCGAGTTCCGTTGCGGCGCCTCATACGCCGTCTTCCCAGCATATGCCCTCACTTCATCATACGAACAATCGAGATACGTCCCATCTTTTGCCGCGTCCAAATACGTCAACATCCACTCCACAAGACGCGTCAAATAATCCTCCGCCGCGCCACGCGTCAAACACCATTCCCACTTCACCATCGTCGCCACATCCACATCCAGCGCCCAAATCACAATCCGCCGCACCCCCTCATTCGTACCATTCGCAACCGCCATCACGCACGCCATCAACGCCTCGAGAACGCATCCATGCGGCAACACATTCTTCGGCTTGCGATCGCGCGCACCCTCCTTCTCAAGCTTCCCCAAACAAAGAACCTCAATTCCCTCCACGCTCTCAATCCAATTCTCAACCTCCGCTGTAAATCGCACACGAACGCGCCTCCCGCACACATCGAGACCCCACACAAAATTCTGCCGCGACACGTCTTCCACCGCCCCAAACTTCTCCCGCACACGCTCCACCAAACACGCACACGCGGCAAGCTTCTCGCGGATCTTCCCCTTCGCTGCATCCCCAATAAACCCTCCAGGCATCCCACCTCTCAATCGTAAATCGCGGAACGCCTTTTCCATCTCGTCCTCTCCTCGCAACCATTCCTTCCTGAGCCTCCACTCCTGCAACTTATCCACCCAAAGCGGTGACTCCTCCTGCAACTCATCCTCGCGCCACGCCTCTCGCGCAATCCCCAATCGCCATTCTAAACACGCATTCAACGGCGACTTCAAAAATGCCGCAAGCTCCCTCGCCGAAATCTCAACTCGCTCCTCCCGCGGCATATTTGACGCGTCCAACTTCCCCACCGCGCCCTCACCCTGCACGCTCCCCAACCGCTCACACGCCATTCGCCGCGCCACCTCCGAATATGTCTCCACAAGTCCCGCAAATGGATCGTCCTCCGCCCACTTCACATCTTCCACCGCGCGCGCCGCACGCTCCAACAATGGAATATCCTTGATTTCGCAAAACACACCTTTCAAAATGTGCCGCGTCAGGAAGTCCTCCAGCTCCCGCACCATTCCCGACGGATACAATTGCGCCACCTTCGCCACATCGCGATTCGGATATGAGATCACAAGACGCTCCCTCACCGCCATCACCGTCTCCAGGAAAAGATACCGGTTGATATTCGCAGCCGACGTATCCCCTAGCCGCCAATCGAGTGCCCTCACATCCAACGTACTCTCCTGCTGTTGGCCGGGAAAGCCCCCTGCGCCCATCCCCAAAATATACACCTCGCGAAACGGTACCGGCCGCATCGGCAGAAGGCCCGCAATCGTTACACCATGCGTCAAATATCCGCCGCGCCGGCACGCCGCCCCCCCCCAACAGGCAGGGCGCC
>CAVIVB010000203.1:0-3617 GCA_963645785.1 bacterium | reverse complement strand
GGGGTCGAGGGGGGATAAGGGTGCCTCGCACCCTTAGTCCACCCCTCGCTCGCGTCCCGCGCCTCCCCTCAAATCTGCCGCGGGACAAAGCCGAGCACGCCGCAATTTGGTCCGACCCATTGGGCTGCTTCGATAGCGGCATGAACGTAAGCCTTCGCGCCCAAAACTGCCGCGCCGAGGTTACGTCCTTGAGCCAATTCGGCGGCGAGTGCCGCGGCGAAAGAACAGCCGGTCCCATGTGTGGAAACAGGTTCTTTCACCCATGGCAAAGAATATTCCTTGAAGTCCTTACCATCATAAAGGACATCGACCGCGGCAGTTTCCCCGCCGTGACCACCCTTCACAATGACGGCACAACCAAACTTCTCATGCAATTCTTTCGCCAATTCCTTGGCATGTTCAACTGTCGCCTCGCGCGAATCATTCTTGACCGCGGCAGTTTTCCCGCACAAGAATTCGGCCTCAGGCAAGTTCGGCGTCATCACGGTCGCAAGCGGCAGAAGTTCTTTCGTCAAGGCTTCAATCGCCTCATCTTGAATCAGGTGCGCCCCGCTCGTCGCAATCATGACGGGGTCAATCACCTTGGCAATTTCGCGATGTGCCGCCAGCCGCGTCGCAATCATATGAATCGCCGCGGCATCCGCGAGCATCCCCGTCTTCAACGCACGAATCGTATAAACCCCAAGGACCGCATCCAATTGGGCCGCGATAAAATCGGCCGGAATCGAATGTATCGCCGTCACCGCAAATGGATTCTGCGCCGTGAGCGCGGCAAAAACTGTGCACCCATGCAGCCCATACGAATGAAACGCCCGCAAATCCGCCTGCACCCCCGCATTCCCGCCGGAGTCCGAACCCGCAATCGTCAAACAACAAGGTTGAATCGTCTTATTCATTCGCCGCCCAAACCTTGTCCGCAAGTTCCTCAATCAAAAACACAATCTTATACGTCCCCTTCTTGAGCAAATACTCCGGATGCGCCGTCGCGCCCCAGCTGTCATCGCCCCCCACGCCCATCATCGCCGCGTCAATATTCACCGTAATCTGGTTCTCATTCCAAAGGTCCCACTGATGATGCGCCTTCTCCAACGTCTCCTGCGAATATGGCCACGCATTGAATCCAAACGGAGCATTCACCGCCGTCACACGCACCTTGCGCCCCATCCCATCCGCAAACGTCACCTCTTCGCAATCCGTCCGATACCCCTGCTCACCCGGCTCCACATAATTGTCTGGATTGAGCCGATCCGCCGGATACGTAATCGTCCCCGTCTTCGCATCCGCCATCCCGCTCACAAGCCCAACCTTCGCCGTATACTCACCAAAGTCCGCGGCAATTTTCCGGTCCGGATAATTCTCATACGGACCCCGCCCGCGCCACGCCACATTCACAAAGTCCCGCGGAATCTTGAACGTCACCCCCACGCGCGGAATCACCGGCAACTTCTCATCCGTCACATCCACCGTCAACTCCACAAGCGTACGACGATTGCTCAGCGCCTTCACCTTCAAATCCGCCTTTACGCCATTCGGCATCTTCTGCGAGAGCGTCGCATCTCTCCACACCGTGCACAACTTATCCATCCCCCAGCCGCGGTCATTATCCGTTGGCGCACGCCACAAATTAATCTTGAAGTCATGCGCCAACTCACGAAAATCTGCCGCGCTCACCGCCGCCTTTTCCTTCGACACATCCTTCGCGACAAATTTCGGCGCCGCCTTGACCTCCAACTTGCCACCATACACCGCCTGCACCTCATACGCCCCCGGATGCCAATTCCTGAGCGCATCAATCAACCCATTGCAATTGAAATTATCTTGATTCGGAATGTCCCCATAATCCCCACCAAACGAAAGCCACTTGCCGCGACCATCCACCTTCCACACCGCCTGGTCCACAAAGTCCCAAATAAACCCGCCTTGGAACGATGGATACTTCTCCGCGAGCCTCATATAATCCGCAAACGCCCCCGTCGAATTCCCCATCGCATGCGCAAACTCACACAAAATAAACGGCTTCTTCGGGTTATTCTTCACGTACTTCTCACAATCCCACGGCTTCATATACATCGGACACTTGATATCGCTATGGTCCGTATCTTGCGCACCTTCATATTGAACCGGCCGCGTCCCATCAATCGCCTTCATCGCGGCATATTCATCCTCAAACGCCTTCCCATCCCCAGCCTCATTCCCAAGCGACCAAAAGATAATCGACGGATGATTCCGAAACGTCTTCACCATATTCACTCCGCGCGACACAATCACATCATGATACCGCGGATTCGCCGGCAACGGCTTCTCCCACGCCACCTCATGCGCCTCCACATTCGCCTCGCAGCAAACCATAATCCCCTCGCGATCGCACAACTCATACCACTCCGGCACATTCGGATAATGGCACGTCCGCGTCGCATTCACATTCATCTCCTTATAAATCGCAAGGTCTTTCTTCATCCCTTCCATCGTCACCACATACCCCGTATCAGGCTCCATCTCATGCCGATTCACGCCCTTCACCACAATCCTCTTCCCATTCAAATACACAACCGCATCCCGAATCTCCACCTTCCGAAAACCAAACGCCACCGCGCGATAATCCGTCCCCTCCGCGCCCTTCATCTCAATCACCTCATAATACATATTCCCCTGATAAATATCCCACAACTTCGGCGCCGCATATTCCTTCTTCAAAAGGACGTTCCCCTTCTCATCCTTCACCGTCACAAATCCCTTCTTGTAATCATCCGAAAGTGCCGCGTCCACAATCAAATCATTCGCCACCCCCTTCTGCTCCGCCACAAGCCAAACATCACGGAAAATCCCCGAAAACCTCCAAAAGTCCTGATCCTCCAAATACGTCCCATCCGAATGCTTATGCACCTCCACTTCCAACTTGTTCGCACCCTCCACCAAATACGGCGTCAAATCAAATTCCGCTGGCAAGCGACTATCCTCCGAATACCCAACGTCCTTCCCATTCAGCCTCACATACATCGCACTCGAAACCCCTCCAAAATGGATCACCACGCGCCGACCCTTCCACGCCTTGGGCACTTCAAACGTCCGCGCATACAACCCAACCGGATCGCGATAATACCAACTCGTGTAATCCTCCCGCGGCACCGTCAACACATCCCCCGTCTCCGCACCATCCTTCGCAATCGGATACATCGTGTTCGTATAATTCGCCGGATCAAACTCCCCCTGCAATTGCCAACACCCCGGCACCTTGATTCGCGTCTCCTTCTCCCACCGCGGCGCTTTCGACGCATGCTTCCAACTAAATTCCCACACCCCATTCAAACTCTCAATGAATTTCGACGCCGTCCGCGGCACTTCCCCCTTCGCAATCGCCAACGCCTTCTCCGCACTCTCACACGGAACAGCAATCCCTCGCGCCGGCATCCGATTCTTCTCAAACACCGTCGGATCGCGCCACGGCTCCAATTTTGCCGCGCTCACGACCATCCCAAGGCTCATCGCCACAAATCCAACTAACGCCTTCATAATCTCTCTAGCCTACCTTTCTTTCCTTATTGGAAAATTGATTACTCTATATTATACCATATTCAGGACAAAATAGGAAGCAGAAATTTTGGAAAATCAATCAAAGA
>CAVIVB010000202.1:2869-3628 GCA_963645785.1 bacterium | reverse complement strand
GATCATGACCATGAACATCTTTTCAGGATCACCGCCCACGTCCGCAAGCGTCAAGCCGCGCTGCTTCAAATAAAGATGGAAGACGAGGCCAATGACCGTCGCGGCCAAAAGCGAAATCGTCACCCAGCTCATCGCAATACGGCGCGAACCTTTCACCTCTGCCGGGTTGTCAATCGACATGAAGCGGACGAGGATGTGCGGCATACCAAAGTAGCCAAGACCCCACGCCATGCACGAAGCAAGCCCAATAAAGCCCGTCGCCTTGCCCGTCGTCGCCGATGTGAAGAGCGACTGCAAATACGGATTGATCTCGTTGAGCCCATCCACCGTCGCGGCAAATCCACCCGCCTGGCACACGACCACCGCCGGCACGAGAACAATCGCGATGAACATCAACGTGCCCTGAACAAAGTCCGTCCAGCACACAGCCATGTACCCACCAAAGAGCGTGTACGCAACAACAACTGCCGCGCCAATCCACAAGCAAATCGAGTAGCCCGTCATCGTGAGACCGCAGAACGAAACCGTCTCTGGAATGCCAAACGTGGACGTGAACAACTTCGCGCAACTCACAAATCCCGACGCCGTGTAGAACGTAAAGAAGACGAGAATAATAACTGCCGCGATAATGCGTGAAATGCCCGTCGGATCACGAAAACGATTGGCGATGAAGTCCGGAATGGTAATCGAATCTTTGCACGTGTTGGAATAGACGCGCAAGCGATGCGCGACAATTTTCCAGTTGAGATACGTACCAAT
>CAVIVB010000202.1:0-2859 GCA_963645785.1 bacterium | reverse complement strand
CGCCGAAAGCGCAACGACCCACTTGTTCATCTTGCGCCCGCCCAAGTAATAATCCCCGAGCGACTCTTGCCGATTCGTAAAATAAAACCCAATCCACAGCATCACCAACAAGTAGGCGACGAATGAACCTAGAACAATCCAATCAAACATTTCGTGTCTCTTTTCTATTTGATTCTATTAGATGGCCCAACCGCCGATCTTGAAGTAGCGGCAAACCTCCGAAATCAAAATTGCAATCACAAGGGTCGGCGCCAAATACCGCACCATAAACGAGTAGAAACCCGCCGCCTTGAATTTGCGCCCTTCCTGTTCCACCTCTTCAATGACGGCCTTGGGCTTCAACACCCAACCCACGCAAATACACGTCGCCGCCGCCACAATCGGCATCAACACCGAGTTCGTAATGAAGTCAAAGAAGTCCAGGAACTGCTGACCAAAAATCGTCACCTTCGCCCACGGGCCATACCCAAGCGCGGAGAACGTCGCGAGGAACAACACGAGCGTACCCGTGAAGAATGTCGCCGCGCGGCGTTCAATATGAAGGACGTCACAAACTGCCGCGACGCACGCTTCATAAAGCGAGATGGCCGACGTCGCCGCGGCAAATGTCACGAGCAAGAAGAACGCAACGCCAATCCACGCACCCGCCGCGCCCAACGTCGCAAACACCTTCGGCAGCGTAATGAACATGAGCCCCGGGCCCGCATTCATCGCTTCCTTAATCGGCGTCCCAGTCTTCACCGCGAACATGTACACGACCGGAATAATCATCAACGCCGCGAGAATTGCAATCAACGTATCGAAAATCTCAATGCGCCGCACCGAACGTTCAATCGAATCTTCCTTGCGCATGTAGCTACCATACGTAATCATAATGCCCATCGCCAGCGACAGCGAATAGAACATCTGCCCCATCGCGCCCAAAATCGTCTTACCCAACATCGCGATCGAGAACGCCCCATCCGCGCCGCGCAAACTATCCAGCGTCGGCATCAACGTATACTTCAAACCCGCGCCCGAACCCGGCATGCAAATCACATAAATCGAAATGCCAATCGCCATCAAAAACAAAATCGGCATCATCACCAAATTGGACTTTTCAATCCCGTTCTTAACGCCCATCACAATCACGAACGCGCACGCCAACACAAAAATCATACCATACCCAAACGGCGCAAACGGCGCGGAAATAAAGCTCGAGAAAAACGCGCCCGAATTCGCCGCGCCCTCGCCCATCACCTGCGCACCCGTGAACGCCATCACGCAATATTCCTTCAGATAGTACAGCACCCACCCGCCAATCACGCAATAATACGGCGTAATCAACACAGGAATGATCGTCCCCAAAAGCCCAACAAAGCCCCACTTCCCATGCAACCGCGAAAACGCCGTCAACTGCGACTGCTGCGTCTTACGCCCAATCGCAATCTCCGTCAACATCAAGGTAAACCCAAGCGTCACCACCAAACAGAGATAGACAAGAATAAACGTGCCGCCCCCGTACTGCGCCGCCAAATACGGAAAGCGCCAAATGTTCCCTAAACCAATCGCAGAAGCTGCCGCCGCCAAAATAAACGCCAACTGCCCTGACCAACTCGCACGTTTCTTTTCCATCTCTTTTTACCTATTCCTTTTTCTTTAGACGGAAAAATCGAAAGGCTCACCCGAGCCCTTCGATTTCCCTTTTATGAAATTCTTCTCAACTCAGCTTTCAACTTAGAAGTCGTAATACGCACTGAACTGGAAGCGATCCGCACTCGACGTGCCGTCCTTCTCATACTCCGTATTCATACGGGCATATTCAAGACCAAGCTTGAAGTTGGACGTGATCTTGTAGAACGCATCAATGTACGCACGGTCATTGTAAAGAATGCCGCCCGTGCCATCAAGGTCCTTATCATCCGGATCGTCAAACCCGTAACCAATCGCGAAGCTCCAATCATCCGTCAACTCAAAGCCGAGGTCAATGAAGCCACCCCACGTGCTCACGCTCGTGCCCTTCTCCTGCCAACGCTGATACACCACGCGCTGACCGCAACCAGCCTGAATGCCGCCAAGGTTATCACCCGCAAAGAGCTGACCCGTAAGCGTGAACTTCCACATCGGAATCGACGCGGCAACCATGATCATCTTCGAATCATAGTCATCATTGTCGCCCATGTACGCCGTCGCATAACCTTCGTCATCCCACGCCGACGCGCGCGACGAACGGTCACGTCCATACATGCCGCCAATGCCAACGAGCCAACGGCGATCATCGCTCTGCCACGCCGCCTTGTGGTCATACAACAAAGCACCTTCAAACAACGCCCAAGCCGAAGCCGAGTTATCTTCAATCTCGTCCTCATCGCGATCGCCGCCCATGCCCGGACCGCCCTTCACGATGCCCACGCGCGCTTCAAGCGAGCTGTCTTCCCAATCCCACTTCTTCGTAATACGAATCTGCGGACTGCGACGATACGGATGACCCGCGTTCTCCATCCACGCACCATCAATCTCGCTCGGCGTCACCATCTTCCACAAGTGCCACGTCTGACCAAACAAAATCGACCAGCCGCTCTCATGCTGCGCGTCAATATACAAATGCCGCCAGTGGAAATCATAGCTGTTCTGGTTCCCGCCCGCAAGGTCAAACTCCGCACGACCCGTGAACGTCCAGCCATTCACCGCTTCCGGCGTATCAAACTGCAAGCCCAAAATCGAGTCCTGCATCGACAACGTCGTGTTGTGGTTGCGGTTGTTCTTGTTCGCCTTGTTCTTCACAAAGTCCGCCGACCAGTCCGCATCAAGCGCACGCGTCGAATACACACCCTCAAACACCAAATAACCATACGGCGTAATCTTCAAGCCCGACTCGAT
>CAVIVB010000201.1:0-3673 GCA_963645785.1 bacterium | reverse complement strand
CGCCCGGGAAGCCCGTCATAATCGTCGTCCGTAGCGTCACGTCCGGCACCGCCAAACGCAAAGCTTCCGCCGCAACACGCGTCGCTTCAATCGCCGCCCCACGATTCATCTTCCGAAGCACCATCGGGTCCGTATGCTGCAACGGCACATCCACATATTTCGCCGCGTGCTTCGAATTATTGAGCCAATCGAGGAAACCTTCCGTAATTTCATTCGGATAACTGTACAAAACCCTCACCCAAAAATCGCCGCGGATCTTATCAAGCTCCCACAAAAGCCGCGTCAAATCCCATTCATTCTTGAAATCAATTCCATACAACATCGGGTCTTGCGCAACCACATTCAATTCACGGCACCCACTCCGAATCAGCGCCTTCGCCTCCGCCAAAATGCTCTCCACCGGACGCGACCGATATTTGCCGCGGATGCCCGGTATCGCACAATACGCACACCGATGCGCACACCCTTCCGCAATCTTCAAATACGCAAACGCCTTGCCCGTAAAACGCAACCCCGGCGTCTTCGACTCAATCCAATCCTTCGGCACGCCTTGCCACACATCCACGCCCGGAAATTTCCCCTTCGCGCCAGGATACCGCTCCGGATAACACCCCGTCACCACAACGCGCCCATATTTGCCGCGCCGTTTCAATTCGAGCGCACGCGTGATTTCCGCCTCCGCCTCTTCTCGCGCCGATTCAATAAAGGCACACGTATTGACAATGACGACATCCGCCTCGTCAGGATTGGGCGAGAGCACAAAACCTTCCTTCAAAAGATTGCCCGCCATCACCTGCAAATCAACCGCATTCTTCGCGCATCCCAAGGATACGAGCGCAAGCGACTGCGAAACTTGCGCTTCCTTTTTGACCTTCTTCTTCATGTGCCGCATATTATACCATATTTACGCCGCCCATGCAAGTACGCACTATTGAACCACGAAAGAAAAATAACGCGGCGGAAATTCCGCCGCGACTCTTCATTATGCTAAAGAGATTTTCTTAGGAAGAAATCCTTATTCTGCGTCCAGCTGGGTCGTCCAATTGACGCCGTACTCCGCTTGCTTGTACGTGTTGCCCGCGCAGTCCACAATGCCCGCAAGCGATGCCGATGCCGCGACGCCTTGCCCGCCTGGCTTGACCCAGAAAAGCGCAATGTACGAACGATAATTCGTCTTGTCATAGAACGGATTGTACGGCGCCTCGCCCAAGCCGATCTGGCTGGTCACACACTCCGCATTGCGCCCAATACCGAAGGCAATCAACTTCGACTGAATCGTCTTGGAGCCACCCCTGCCCGCCTTCGCTTCAATCAAGCTCTTCGCATACGATTCCGTCGGCGCCGAGTTTGTCAACGCCAAATCATGCCCAAGATCCTGATAAATGGACGACGTCGGAATCACAACCGCGACTGGAATGCCGCTCGTCACATACGCCTGATAAAACGCGCTCAAGTCCGGACGAAAACCCGGACCGCCGCCCTTAATCTCAAGCCCATCTTGCGAGCACGCAATGCCCGTGCCATTGTAGTTTTCATTCACCGCCGTGCAGAACCCATTCCGCGACGTACCATACGCCTGCGCCGAAGACGGGTTATGATAGAAAAGCGTCGTGACGCCCGCATTCTTCAACAGCTCCGCTTCTGTCTCCGTCAAATAATAAATGCCGAGCGATTGATAAAGCCCCGTATTGCGCATGCCGTGGTTCTTATTCTGGGCTTCCTGCAACGTCGCCGTATTCCCGCTCCCTTCGCCCATCGCATTGTAAAGCGCGGAAAGCGCCTTCCACGAACCATCATAAATGCCAAGCCCCGAATTGACCTGCCGCGCATCACACGATGTCTTCGACCACGTACCAAAATCAACCGTGCCTTCAGTCCCTTTCCACACGCCACTCGCCGCCACATCAACAAGCGAATCAAACCCCTTGAAATACTCCGCCGTCCCTTGCTCCTTATTAATCACATCATACGTTGAAAGCGCATGCCACACCCGCTTGATGTTCGCAAGGTTCATCTTCTTCGCTTGAATCTCACGAATGTTACCATAGTTGTGGATCCCCACGACCGTGACAAACGCAAGGATGGCAATCACGATGATGAGCTCGATCAACGTGAAGCCCTGTTTCAGACTAACTTTACTTTTATTCATTTTTGACTACTAACTTACTTTGACCTTTTCGATCTTCCAAACAGTATAACGCCGCGGAAGCCCAAAAGGTTCAATCGAGTTTCAAAAAAGTTTTAGTGAAACAGAAATCCCCAAATCTTGAAGAAGTACCGCAAATAAAGAAGCGGCATCGCACTCCAATAGCCATTCGCCTTGAGCGCCCTCAAATCCTCCCGATTGATTTGCAAGGTACTCCGAATCCCTGCCGTTGAAACCCCGCCCATCCGCATCGTCACCACGCACCGCGGCAGATATTTCGCCTTCAATCGATTCTTCCCTAAAAACCTTAGCACCAATTCAAAGTCCGCACAAATCCGATAATCCAAAGAATACCCACCGAGCGCGGCAAATTTTTCCCGCCGACAATAAAAGCTCGGATGTGGAATCATCACCCCAAATCGAAACATCCACGGCGAAAAGTGCCGCGCCGAACAATACCGCACCGTCGGCCCGCCAAGCTCCTTCACAAACCGAATATCCGCATACACCGCATCCACCCCCACCTCAAATCCTGCCGCAATCGCCCCCATCGTCCCCTCATCTTCAAGGACATCATCCGCATTCAAAATCCCAATAACATCCCCCGTCGCCTTCGCAATCCCCTTATTAATGGCGTCATACATCCCCTTATCCTTCTCGCTTTGCCACACAACCGAAAGCCCCGTCCGCGGCACTTTTTCAGCAAACTCTTTGATCGCCTCCACCGTCCCATCCGTCGACCCACCATCCATAATGATGTACTCAAGTTCGCACCCGTCCAATTTCTGCCGCGCGACACTTTCAAGCGTATCACCAATCGTCTTCACCGAATTGTAGCAAGCTGTAATCAATGTGATGCGCATTGTCTATTCCCCCGTCTGAATCACCATCGCGGGCAAGCTCACACGTTCATGAACACCCACTTTGTCCCGTCCAAAAACAAATTTAGACGCAATCGAATCCACCTCAACCGTATCATTTTTTGCCGCGGAAGAAGCCATCATTGAAGACGAATTGATTGCGGCCGTCCCCGCCTCGCGCCGCACCGTCCGCTGCATATCAAGCGAGCTCACAATATAATGCGTGAACGCGACAAGCGCCGCCAAAACAAGGGCAAGCGCAAACATCCCAACCGCCAATTCCATCAACGCCTGACCGCGGCAAAAATGTTTCCTAGTGCCCATGGCTCGTCCCTCCATGACTGCCGCCACCGCCGGTCCCACGCACACACGTCTTCGAATTAAATCGAATCCACGTAATCCCTGACTGCCGGAATCCCGCGTTCTCCCACCGCAACAACTGCTGACAATAAAAGCACGCCGCCACATGCGGACCATTCATCAAATACTCCGGCAAATGCTTCCGCACATGGTCCACCCATTCCGCATCCGCCGTCGCCAAATTACGCCCACCCACCGTATCAATCGGCACGAGTCGCACCGCCTTGAAACACGGCACAATAAAACTCGAAAGTGCCGTCACCGTTGAAAGGCCCTCATCCGTTTCAATCGTCCCAAAAGGTTTTGC
>CAVIVB010000200.1:0-3683 GCA_963645785.1 bacterium | reverse complement strand
CCTTGAAAATCTCCGCCGTCACAATCTCAATCTTCGCCTGCACCTCCCCATCCACCATCTCCGATGAATACGTAATCACACTTGGCTGTTGCGAAACAAGCGCCACCGAACGCGCATGACGAATCGTCGCAAATATGTCGCGCGTCGCACCCTTCACTTTCGCCGCGCTCTGCCCAGACCGCACACTCACAACGGCCGTGGTTACAATAATCCCTATGATCGCAACAATCGCAACCAATTCAATTAGTGTAAACGCACGGCGCATCACACTCCCCCGAACCGCAAAAACTTATTGGTTCTTCTTCGACGATTCAATCTTATCGCTGCGAATATCGTCGTCATTCCCGAATTCACCATCCGGACCAGCCGAAATCACCGCGAACTTCTTCTTGCTCGAACCCTTCCATTCAAGCTTGTACGTCGTCCCCCACGGATCTTCCAAAGCGCCTTCACCGCCCGGAATAATCGCCTCTTCTTCGCCTTCTTCCTTGATAAGGTCCTTCAAGTCACTCGGCATCTTGCGATTGTTGAGGTAGTACGTCGTCACCGCCGCGGCAATATTCTTCACCGAATCCGCCGCCGCCGTCTTCTTCGCCTTCTCAATGTTGCTCGTCACACTCTGCACTGCGACCGTGCCCAAAATACCAATGATGGCCACCGCCACCAAAATTTCCATCAACGTAAAGCCCGCACGCATCGCCGCGCCAATTTTCTTTTCTTGCTGTTTCATTTTTTATCTCCTTTATTAGGTTTGAATTTTCGTATTAGTTTATCACGCAAAAAGCTTCGCCATCTTCTCCAGCTGCCGCACCTTCTCGCGATTCTCCTCCAATTTCCGCCGCGCTTCCGCAACAATCGCTTCCGGCGCATGCGCCACAAAGTTCTCATTCGCAAGCTTCGCCTCAGCCGACTTGATAAAGCCCCCCACCTTCGCAAGCTCGCCCGCAATCCGCTTCGCTTCCGCCGCGCGATCCACAAGCCCTTCCAGCGACAAATACACCGTGCCAAACGCCGTCATCTTCGATGGCATCGCAAGGTCGCTCCCGGCCGCAACAAACTCGACACTCTCCGCACGCATCGCGCGCTTCAACGTCTCGACTTCGCCCTTCGCCTTCGCATCATCCGTCGCAATCGTCACCTTCACAAACGTCGCCGGCGACACCTTGTACTCCGCCCGCAACGCACGCAAGCCCGTAATCGCCTCACGCTTCGCATTGACGAAATTGTACGTCTCCTCGCTGATCCCCCACGCCGCCTTCTCCGCGTCCGTGTACCCAGTCGGAAACGCCGCGCGCATAATCGATTCCCCATCCTTCAAATACCCCAACTGATGCGCAATCTCTTCCGTCACAAACGGCATGTACGGATGCAACAACCTCAGCGCCTTGTAAAACACATCGCGCAAAATCGCAAACGCCACCGCCTTATTCGGCGCGTCCTTCGCATACTCCACATACCAGTCGCAAATCTGCGTCCAGAAGTAATCGTACACCGCCAGCGCCCCATCCTGAATGCGATACTGTTCCAAAATCTCATTCAGCTTCTTCGCCGCCAAATCCGTCGCCCAAAGAATGTGCTTCTCGTCCGCCGTCAAATCTGCCGCGCTCAACTTATCCAGCTCCGGCACCTCCCCCAGCGTCGCCAAATTCATCTCCAAGAACCGCGCCGCATTCCAAATCTTCGTGCAGAAGTTCCGCCCAATCTCGAACTTCTCCTTGTTCACCTTCGTATCGCAATCAAGCGATGTAATCAAGGCAATCGAGAACCTGAGAGCATCCGCCGAATACATATCAATCAATTCAAGCGGATCCAGCGAATTGCCCAAGGACTTCGACATCTTCCGCCCTTGCGCATCACGCACAATCCCGTGAATCACAATGTTCTTGAACGGCGGCTTCCCCATAAAATGAATGCCCGCCATCATCATCCGCGCCACCCAGAAAAAGATGATATCCTGCGCCGTCACCAAATCTGTCGTCGGATAATAATACGCCAAATCCTTCGTCTGTTCCGGCCACCCCAATGTCGAGAACGGCCACAACCACGAGCTAAACCACGTGTCCAACACATCCTCGTCCTGCGCCAAATCCTTCAGCTCAATCGCCTCAAACCCCGGAATCTGCCGCGCCTTCATAAGCGCCTCTTCCGCCGTCGGCGCCACGACAACCTTCGGCTCCTCACCTTCCTTCACAGGCAAATAATACGCCGGAATCCGATGCCCCCACCACAACTGCCGCGAAATGCACCAGTCCTGAATGTTCTCCATCCAGTTGAAATAAATCTTCGCCCAACGTTCCGGCACGAACTTCACTTCGCCCGACTTCACCGCGGCAATCGCAGGCTCCGCCAACGGTTTCATCTTCACAAACCATTGCTTCGACAAACGCGATTCCACAACCTCGTGGCACCGATAACAATGCCCAACCTGATTGTCAATATCCTCAATATGATCCAGGAACCCGCCCGCCTGCAAATCTTCAACAATCACCTCGCGGCACTTAAAACGATCCATCCCCGCGTACTTCTTCCCCGCGAGTTCATTCATCGTCCCGTCCCCATTCATGATGTTGATTTCTTCCAACCCATGCCGCTTCCCAACCAAGAAGTCATTCGGATCATGCGCCGGCGTAATCTTCACAATGCCCGTACCAAATTCCTTATCCACGTAATCATCCGATATCACCGGAATCTCGCGACCCGTCAACGGCAAAATCACCGTCTTGCCAATAAGTGCCGCGTACCGCTCATCCTTCGGATTCACCGCCACCGCCGTGTCGCCCGGCAATGTCTCCGGACGCGTCGTCGCCACCATCACATAATCCTTGTACGCCTCACCCGTCACGCCCTTCGCGCTCCCCACGACCGGATACCGCACATACCAAAAATGCCCATGGTTCGGCTCATGCTCAACTTCATCATTCGCAAGCGCCGTCCCACACCGCGGACACCAATTCACAATGTAGTTGCCCTTGTAAATCAAACCCTCGTCAAACAACTGCGTGAACACCTTCGCCACGGCCCGCGAGCACCCTTCATCAAACGTGAAACGCTCACGCTTCCAGTCCGTCGAATTCCCCAGCATCCGCTGCTGATGAACAATCGTCCCGCCATATTGCTTCTTCCATTCCCACACGCGCGCCACAAATGCCTCGCGCCCCAAATCCTGCCGCCGCTTCCCCTCTTTCCTCAGCGCCTTCTCCACAACATTCTGCGTCGCAATACCCGCATGGTCCGTCCCCGGAAGCCACAACACATTCCGACCCTGCATCCTCCGCCAACGAACAAGTATATCCTGAATCGTCTGATTCAGCGCATGCCCCATGTGCAAAATACCCGTCACATTCGGCGGCGGAATCACCACCGAATACGGCTTGCCAGCGCCCGGTTCGTCATGAAAACAATCGTGCGTCTCCCAGAAGGGATACCATTTGGCCTCCGCGGCCTTCGCGTCATAATGCTTGTCCATCTCTTGATGTCTCTGCTTTCTCTAAAATAGGCACATATTATACCATATTTCAGACCAAAATTCAACCCCCTCCGCGGCACTTTTTATCCCAAAATAAACACTCTCACAAACCCCTCTCCGCGGCACTTTTCCCCTCTCACACCACCCCTTCAGCCCACTCCCCCCATGCATTTAGCCAAAAGTACCGTACTTTTTGGCAAAATGTACCGTACTTTTT
>CAVIVB010000199.1:0-3709 GCA_963645785.1 bacterium | reverse complement strand
TTGAAATCTGCCGCGGAATATGGTATAATATAGTCCAAATGTTGCCTAGTGTCAGAGTTGTGGCGTATGAAGGTGGCGCGTTACGTGAGCTTTCGGTTGAAAGTGATTCGCGTGAGGCGGTGCTTGCACTACCGCTTTCACGTTTGATTGTACGCATGATTCGTGTGCCTGCGGAGTGTGCGTCCGATCTCGTTGGGTATGCGGCGCCGATTCTGCAGGCGATGAGTCCGTATCCAGATGAGGAGCTAACGGTTTCGTGTGAAGTGATGCGAGAGACGAGCGAGGGGACGCTTGTGTTGGCCGCGGCACTTTTGGAGAGTTCGGCGGATGACATTTGCGAGGCGCTGGATGCGAAAAAGCTCAATATTACAAGGGTTGACGCGTTAGAGCTTGGGATTGTGCGAGGGCTTTGGAATTCGATTGCGAAGGATGATGCGCGGCGGATTTTGCTTGTGAAGGGAGCGGATGGGATTTCGCTTTTGGTGATGGATGGGGATTTGCCGTGTTCGGTGAGGTCGCTTTCAAATGAAGAAGAATTGGCGCGCGAAGTGATGCTTTCTTTGTTGGAGGCGGAGGACTTTGATGGCGCGAAAGATTTGGCGGAGATTGTCTGTGTTGGGGATTTGGGGCTGGATGCGATTGCGGATTTGGCGGAGGTGAGGCGTGTTGAGGTTGGGGCGGACGCGGGGCTCGCGGGGGTTCAGGAGAGGTCGAACGAGCCTGGGGTATTGAATGCGTTGCCTTTGAGTTGGAAAGAAGTTTTGGAAGAATCGCGGTTGAAGGCGAAGCTTGTCAAGGGGCTTTCGATTGCGGGCGGGATTTGGATTTTGATTATGGCGGTGTTATTTGGGGTGCCGATGGTGTATGGGTTTATGACGGACCACATGAAGGGTTTGAGCAAGGAGCACCAGAGGAAGTACATCGAAGTGAAGGACATGCGCGACAAGGTGAAGCTTGTGCAGAAGTATTCGGACCATTCGCGTGGGGCATTGGAGGTGATGAAGGCGGTGAGCGATCGTTTGCCTGGGGATATTATTTTGTCGACTTGGAATTTCAAGCGCGAGGAAGGCGTGCGGGTTGCGGGCGAGGCGGACACATCGGAGAGCGTGTGGAAGCTTGAGGACCAGATGAGGGCGTTGGCGCCGGAGGGCGAAGGTGCGGAGCCGGTCTTCAAGGTTGTGGATATGAATGGGCCGACGGCGATTAAGGGCGGGCGGCAGAAGTTTGATTTGGACTGCAAGTACGAAGCGGAGGAGGAGTAAGCGATGGCGTTGAAGGAGAAGGCGATACTTGCGATTTTGGCGATGGTGGGGCTTTATGCGCTGAGCGTGGTGGCGTGGTTTGTGACGCAGCAGGCGGCGTGGAAGAAGTCGGCGAAGAGCTATGCGGCGGCGTGTGAAAACTACGAGAAGGAATGCAAGCTGATTGCGCAGCGGCAGAAGTGGTTCAATGCGTACGAGGAAGAGAAGGCGGCGATGCCGATGTTTGATGAGGACAAGTCGACGGGCACGACGTGGCAGCGGAAGATGGAGGAGCTTGCGGTGAAGCATCACATTTCGATTTCGCAGCGGCAGGTGGGCAAGGAAGTTGAAGCGGGGGATGTGTTGGAGTTGCCGATTGAGGTGAGGAAGTGGGAAGGGGCGCTTGAATCGCTTGTTCAATTTTTGCATGAGCTTGAGAACACGGACGAGGGGATGTTTGATGTGCGTTCGCTCGTGATGCGGCCGAGTTCGAAGAAGGGTTATTTGACGGGTTCGTTCATTGTGACATGTGCATACATGAGAAAGAAGGACTGAAGAAGATGAAGAAGAGAATCAACATTATCGTTTGTGTGTGCGCGGTTTTTGCCGCGGTCGGATTGATGGCGCAGCAGCGTTCGATTTTGAATTCGGGGCGCGGGATTGGGCGTGCCGCGGCGGGTGTTCAGTCGAGTGCGGGGAATGCGTCGAGTGTGCAGGCGGACGCGGCACCTGGAGAGACGAGCGAGCTCAATTATACGGGCGCGCCGCTTGACCTTGTTTTGGAGACGTATTCGAAGCTTGTTGGGAAGACGATTTTGAAGGATCCGACGACGCCGAATCCAAACATTACGTTGCAGACGCGGCCGGGGCAGAAGTTGACGGTTGAGGAACAGATTTCGGCGATTGAGACGATTCTTGAAATGAACGGTGTGCACTTGGAGCCGTATGGGGAAAAGTTCATGCGGGCGTTGCCGCGGAACAAAGTGCGCAAGGATGGTATTCCGCTTCTCATGAACGAGGATGGGATGTTGAAGTTGGACGAGACGATTCGGGTTGTGTCGGTGATGATGCCGTTCAAGAATATAAGTGTTGAGGAAGCGCAGAAGGCGTTGGAAGGGTTCAAGTCAGACAGTGGGATTTTGCTTGTGTTTGAGCGGACGAATTCGATTCTCGTGACGGATACGCAGCAGAACATCAATCGGATGTTGGAGATTGCCAAGGCGATTGATATTGCGACGCCGGTATTGGAGAATGTGTTTGTGCGGCAGATTAAGAACGCGAGTGCGGCAGATATTAAGACGGCGCTGGAGGCGATTGTTGCGGAGTCGCAAAAGGAGCTTGAGAAGAATGGGAAGACGGTGAATAATAATGCGTCGCGTGCGATGCCGCCGCTGAATCGGCCGAGTTTGTTGAGGCGGGATAACCAGCCGCAGCAAGCGGCGAATATGGAGTCCTTGGTGATGTCGGTATCGGATGCGGACCGTGGGATGATTCGCGGCAAAGTTTTGATTTTGGCGGATGAGCGGTCGAACAAGTTGGTGATTGTGACGCAGAAGCCGAATATGGATTTCTTTGATCGTGTGATTGAGCAGCTTGATGTGGAGACGACGCCGGATGTTGAAGTGAAGGTGTATCGGTTGAAGTATGCGGAGGCGGAAGAGGTTTCCGATATGATTAATGATTTGATTGGGAATTCGTCGAGTTCGAAGAATTCAAGTCGAGCGAATCAGAATCAGAATGCGCGTTCAGGATCGGGCGGGAATTTGACGCGTGGATCGTCGCAGCGGAGGTCGTCGACGAATCAGCGTGCAGGGGAATCGAAGGCGGGCGAGCTTTCGAAGGAGAATGTGACGGTTTTGGCGGACAAGCGGATTAATGGGCTTGTGGTGATGGCGCGGAAGGAAGATATTCCGACATTGGAGCAGATTATTGAATCGATGGATGTGAAGCTTTCGCAGGTGTTGATTGAGACGGCGATTATTGAGGTGACGCTGGGCGATGATTTGCAGACGGGTATTGACTGGGTGAGGCTTGGGAATAAGCAATTGACAACGACGCCGCGGTTGGGATCGAATGGGCTTCAGCTGTATAATTATACGGACGGCAAAGGGAATCTTCGTCAACGTGAGGGCGATGCGTGGGGCGATTCGTTTGAGACGACGGATAGCGATGGGAATATTACGACGTGGACGAAGATTGGCGAGGGGTTGACGAGTACGGTGCTTGGGGATCGTAGCGGGCTTGTGACGGGTACAGCGATGCAGTATATGCTGGGCGGTGGCGGCGGTTCGGGTTCGTCTTTGTTGAGCGGGCTTGTGAATGCTTCGACAAATGTGTCGCCGATTTCGTCAGGTTTGAATTATTTCTTCAAGTCGGATAAGCTCAATTTGGGTGCGGTGATTCAGGCGTCGAAGACGGATTCGCGTGCGCGGTATTTGGCGTCGCCGATTGTGATGACGGTGGACAAT
>CAVIVB010000198.1:0-3736 GCA_963645785.1 bacterium | reverse complement strand
ATACGGCGTCGTCGGAATACCGACTTCCTTGTCTTGTGCGCGCCTCGCGGCAATAGGCTCGAACCGCATGCGCCTATCGCCCTTAGCTCGGCACTCAATGTCGCCGCGCTGCTCCTCATTATGATTCTTTGTATTGAGGGGACGGAGCGGCCTGGCGGAGCAGGCCGCGGCAGAACGCGGGACGTGGGCGCGGGCGCGGCGGTTTTTCTACACGTTCTAATCCGTGTGAGGCGTGGTTAAATTAAATACGAAAGGTAAAAATTTATGAGTTGGAAGAAAATACTTGAGGCGTTGTATGGGTTCTTGGGAGCGCTGTTGGGCGCGCTTGCAGGGGCTGGATGCTCGCTGATGGGAAGTGGCGTCGGCTTCACGGCGCATTAAGTGAGTGAAGGGTGGGTGGGTTGGTTTTTGATTTAGCCGTGTAGCAGGCGTGTGCGCGGGCGGGCGCGGCAAAACGTGGGCGTAAAAAAACTTTAAAATGGGGGTTGAAGGTTGGGGTCAAATATGGTATAATATACGCCAACAAGCCGGGTTGGCACAGTGGCGACTGCGCCTCATTTGTAATGAGGAATTACCAGGGGTTCGAGTCCCTTACCCGGCTCCATTCTGTTTAATACTTTTTTTATGAGGATGTGTTATAATAGGCGGCAGTTATTTGGAAAGCGAGGCAGTTATTTGGAAAGTTGAGAATTTGAAGAAGACATTTGGGTCATTCCAAGCTGTGAAGGGGTTGGCCGCGAATGAAGAGCTCGATACGTCCAAAACGTATGGGCTTGATTCGGCGTTGAGCTATCTTGATTTTGCCGCGGTGGTGGATCCAAATTGGTCTGAGGCGGCGTTTGGATTTGCGACGGGCTATGTGTATACGGTGCGAATGAAGGGCGGCACGAATCATGAAGAGTAAGGGCACGCGCTATTTCAAGTTGGACGATAAACAAAGGACGAAAAGAAAGACGAAGCAAAATGAGAATTGCATTTATTAGTGATATTCACGGTGTGCCATCCACATTGGAGGCGGCGCTCAAATCGGCCGAGGCGTTGGGCTATGATAAGCTTGTTTTGCTGGGCGATTTGTTGTATCATGGGCCGCGCAATGGCGTGCCGAATTTCTATGCGCCGGAGAAGGTGGTAGAGATTTTGAATGGGCTCAAGGACAAGATCATCGCGGTGCGCGGCAATTGTGATGCGGAGGTGGACCAGATGCTGTGCAAGTTTCCGATGATGAGTGATTACGCTCTTTTGGAAGCGGATGGTGTTACATTTTTCTTGACGCATGGGCATTTGTGGAACGAGCGCAATTTGCCGCCGCTTGGGATGGGGACGGTGCTCGCGCATGGCCACACGCACATCCCTGAATTGCGCAAGCTCGCGTGTGGTGTGACCATTTTCAATCCGGGGTCGGTATCGCTTCCGAAGGGTGGCACGTCGCGTTCGTTTGGCTATTTTGATGGGCATGACCTGAGGCACTACACGATTTGATGAAGCGCATTCTCCATCTTGTACCGGGCGCGGACAATCCCGCCAATGGCATGGCGGTTGCGGCACACTTGATTGCGACGAGCCAAGGCGCGGGTGCGGCGACGGTGATGGATTTGGACGCGGTGGATATGCCGACGATTTGTGCCGCGGATGAAGTGTGGGTGCATTCGATGTGGCTGCCGAAAATTCGCCGCGTCTGCCGGATGGTACTTGAAGAACATAAGACGCTTGTGCGCATGCCGCATGGGGCGCTTGATCCTGTGCGTGTGCGTTATCACGGCTGGAAGAAGTGTTGGTTCAAGTGGAGTGAACGGGCGTTGTTTAGGCGCGCGGCGCGCATTGTGGTGACGTGCCCCGCCGAGGAGAAGTGGGTGCGTGATTATGTGGGGCGTGTTGGGGATGTCGAGATTGTGGACTTACGAAAGTACTTTCCTGTGGCGCCGATGGTGAAGCGCGAAAAAAGTGCCGCGGGGCTACATCTTCTCTATCTTGGGCGCAACCATCCACTCAAAGGAATTGCGTATTTGGAAGCGGCGGTCACAGGATTGAAGGGTTGCGAATTGCGCGTTGTATCGGACGCGTTTGGCGAGGAGAAGGAGCGCGTTTGGGAATGGTGTGATGTATTGGTGCTGCCGACGTTGAGTGAGAACTTTGGGCTTGTTGTGGCCGAAGCCCTTGCGCATGGCAAGCGCGTGATTACGACGGATGGTGCACCTGTGTGGTCTGAGCTAAGCCGGGAATATGGGATTTACATTCATGGGTATCGGGAAGCGAGTGATGGGAGGCGCGTTAATCTTCTACGCGAAGCCATTCTCCAAATCATGAGGGACGATAAAGCATAATTTCTGGGTTGACCTAGAAAAAAAAATATGCTATAATAGGTAATATTTTAGGTGGATTAGGTTTTGTCGGCGGGTGCGTGCTGGTTGGAGGTTGAGGCCGAGGGCTGGGTTGAGGCGGCGAATGCGATTTTTGACGAGCGCTCGATTACGACGGCGAATGACTGCTGGGATACGACGTGGACCGCGGCACTTTCGAGCTTGGGTGCGAGCGAGGAAGTGACGGTGAATTTGTGGACGAGCTTGGACAATGTGAATTACACGTTGGCGGATACGAAGACGGTGACCGCGGCAAATACGGCGTATACGTTCCAGAAGACGTTTGATGAGGTCGACAAGACGATTTACTACCGGTTTGAGACGATCAATACGAATGGCGAGAAGACGTGGTACACGACGAATACGGTGAATAGCGTGGTCAACCATGATAATGCGGTGTATACGTGGCGTGCGGATGGTGCGAGCGGTGCGTGGGAAGACGCGGCAAATTGGACGAATAGCCGCAATGATTCGCGATTGAAGTGGCCGACGCATGAGTGGACGACGGCGGACTTTTCGGGGCTGGCTGCGGATGCGGATGTGACGGTGACGGTGGGCGCGTCGCATACGCCGAAGATGAAGTTTGCGGCGACGGGTGCGAAGGTGACGTTGAAGGGCACGAGCGCGGTTACGCTTACGAAGAAGAATACGGACTTCACCGGGTGTGTGACGGTGGATGGGTTGAAGTTTAGTTTGGCGAACGGGATGACATTTGGAGATGGTGCACGGATAGTGGCGCAAAATGGCGCGAAGGTGACGGCGAGTGATATCAACCTGACGGGGTATCAGTCGGGAATTGAATTGTTGAGCGGCGCGATCTTTAGTGGCGATCGGTATTTCTATATTTCGGCTGATTCCGAGATTGTGCTCAATGGCGGTTCGGTTTCGAGTGCGGGCTATTTCACGTGGGCGGGCAGTACGCAGCCGCAGACGTCGCGGATTGTGTTTGGGACGTTGGGTGGCACGTTCAAGGCTCCGGGGTCGCACCGGATGTTGCATTCGGGCGTGTGCACGTTCCGCTATGAGTTGCCGGGCGGGCGTTGGACGGGGTACACGGAGGCGCCGCTTCAGCCGTCGTGGGTGAATAATGACCACAAGTTCGGCAATGGCACATTCCATGTTCAGGTCGTGAATGGCGAAAGCATGGAGTTGAGTTCAGAAGTCGACCTTCCGCTTATTGAGATGTCGAACTATACCATCATCACCAACGGGTTCACGTTTGAGGCGTTTGGTGATGCGCTCGAAGTGAATGTGCCCAACAGTAAGGGCGACTACTTCTACTGGACCTACGATAAAACGGATGCGACCGAGCCGGCGACGGCTGGGACATTGCCGACGGGGCTTCGGTTCCATCACGGCAAGCGCGGCGGATTGTGCAT
>CAVIVB010000197.1:0-3738 GCA_963645785.1 bacterium | reverse complement strand
GGCTGGGCCCTCCAGCCCCAAAGTGGAGCGCCAAAATAGCAACAATCGCGGCAATCCCAGAAAGTATGGACGCCATCACCACAAAGGCCATACGCGCCTGCCGCCCCAACGAATGACGCACCCCCGCAAATATCACCACAAGCGCAAGCGACGCCGCCATCGGAAGAAACCCCGCGTCCCCCACGCTACCTGGAATATCCTGCCAATCGGGCTTCGTCATAGACCACGCTTGCGTCTCGGCATTATACGCAATCCGTATCCCCGAATTGAGCCACTGCAACCACGCAAAAATCAAAACCACAATCGAAAACCAAAACAGCGGATCGCGTATGACACCATCTAAAACCCGATAGCGCGAATCCGACGTCGTCTCATCCGCACGCCGCGACGGCCCCAAGAAAACCCAAAAAAGCGCAACAACCGAAATCCAAATGATGAAGTGCCCAACTTCGGAAACCGTGAAATAAGGAAGCAAGAAGAGCGGCGCGACTGTCAATAAAGCCAGATGCGCCGCGGTCCCGTATTTGGAAGCAAACTTCTGCACGTTAGTACGTCAAACGAAAACCAAGCGTCCCACGCCACCGATCATAATCGTATTCGTTAAGAGACGTCGTACCACCACGATTCACGAACATCGTCTGATATTCCACACGCCCGTACACCGAAATGTAACGATTGATCGTGTAGTTCAAACCAAAACGCGCCGTGAGAATATCTTCATCGTAATCGCTGCTCGTATACGCCGAACAAACGTGCTGCTCATGACGATACGCAAAGTCCAACGTCGCACTCAATTTGCCGCGAATCATCGAATGCGCAATCCCCACGCTCAACGCATCGGACAAAAGTGCCGCGGAATATTCACGCTCAGCCGGCTGATAATAACGCGACGCCATCAACATCAAATTCCAGCGATCCTCCATCTTCCAGTTGAGCGAAGCCGTGTACGTGAACGCACTGTCATCATACGCACCGCCACCATACTCAAACGCGCTCCAACCAACAAGCACACGGTACGAAATACGCTCCGTCGCATGCGTCGCCACACCGCCTTGAACCGTCCACCCTTCCGATCCGCTGTCATTATTGCCATACCGCTTCGACCCAACTTCGCCACCCATGTCCGTATCATTCTCCTGCGTGTAGCTCTGATAGTTGCCCGCAATAATGATATCCGTCCACTTCGAAGCCGTATATCCCGCCTCAAGCCCAACAACCCAACGCGTCCAACCATACAACGGCGCATACCTATATTGGTCATTCTCATAATCCAAATAGTAGTAGTTCGCATTGATGCCCGCATGCCAATTTTCCGTGAACCGATGTTCCAACATCGCATTGAATTGGAACTGATCACGGTCACGCCCAATGCCACGCCCACCATCATTGGACATATCATCATCCTGACTGATGTTGCGATAATCTTCCGTCATCACAAACGTCCAGCCAGGACCGCCCTTCTCCGCGTTCGACCACGCAAAGTCCAACTTCTCACCAAAACTGCCTTCATTCACTCGCCGCGAATACTGCGCATACGAATGATACTGATAATACGCGGCACCTTTCAATTGCCACTTCTCATCAATGTAGTCAAACGTCAACCCAGGATCCACCGTCCACGACGAACCGCCGCGCGCATCCTTCGACGAATCAATGTTCGAATCGTACGTATACGAAAAGCCCACGTACGGCTTCACCGTCATGCGCGAACCAATCTTAAATCCAGACGGACGATCCATCTGGTCCGCCATCGCAAATCCCGCGACGGATATTACCGCAAATGTAAGTAGTGTCTTCTTCATTTTCAGGTCTCCCTTCTTCGCAGATTATGGCCGCTGATACGGATAGCCATGGGACTCATCCCGCGGCGACGGGTAAATCGTCCCTTCACCATGCATATCTTTACGCCGATAGTTCGGATTCCACGGCAAATCCTTCCTCAACGTCCGCGGCACACGATCAAGCCCAATGTCCTGCGTGTACGTATCACGGTCCCCCGTAAACTCCTTACCAATCCCCAAATCAGACACCAGCTTGCCATCACGCCCCACCATCGCCGCGGCCAAATCCGAAATCATCGCCTCAAACTGCTGCGTATTCAAAACGCGCGCCGCCACCACTGGATCCGGCATCTTCCCAGCATCCGCATACCCAAGCATCGGCTCATACGACTTCGCCTCGCCCTCCGCAAGCGCCGCCGGGAACCACTCCTCCTTCGCAAGCTTCTTCGCCTCTTCGTCCGCCATCCCCGCAACCAACACATCTTTCAAATTCGCCGGCGTCCCGTTCGATGCCCTCACAAACATCAACACCGCAAAACCATCACGCACTTCCGCCGCGTCACTCCCCTCCAACCGCTTGCGAATCGTCACCATCGCGTTCGACGCAATCGTCGTAAACTGTGCATCCGTGTACGTCCGCTTCGAATCCGCCGCGCGATTAAACACATCCGCCGCATACCGCTCATTCAAAAGCGTCAAATCCTCAATCTTCACCGTCGCAAACGTCTCCGCCAACAAAGACAGCAAATTCCCCTTCGCCGCCCCCTTCAACGCCGCGCGATTCACCTTCACATACGTCGCCGCACGCACCTCATCAGACCCAGGCGCATTCGCAATCGCCGCGTTCACATCCCCCAACAACGTCGCCTGATCCTCCGCCGCAACAGACTTCATCAAGTCCGTCAACGAGTCCGGATTCTCCACCGCGTCACCAATCTGCGCACGCGCCTCCGCAAGCGGCAATACCTTCGCGTCCGCCGCCTCCGCGCTTCCTACCATCATCGCCCCAACTACCGCCAAGGCTCCAACAATCGAGAATTTCATTTTATGTCTCTCCTTGTTAAATCTCTTAATACCAAGTCTCCGGAACGTAGATCACGTCCCCAGCCTTCAAAACTATATCCTTTTCGGACTTCCCGTCCTCGCCAATCTCACGTAAGTCAATCCGCGTGCGCGACACTTTTCCGCTCTTATCAAGCCGCGAAACCCGAATCCGCGTCTTGTCCGCAAACGGCTTGACACCGCCCGCCAACTGCAACACCTTCGTCACCGTCAAGTCCATCGTCGCCGGCATGTTCACAGGCCCAGGCATCGCCACCTCACCCATCACCGTCACCGTCCCCCACGGACTCACCCCCGTGCGCAAATCATACGGACCAAACGTCACCGCCACCTGCGGCGTGCGAATATACGTCGAATACGCCTTCGTCAACTTCTGCCTCAATGCATCCAATGTCAACCCATCACACGCCACCGCCTGCTGCAATAAATAAGGCAATGTAATGCTCCCATTCTGATCCACCAACACTTCCATCGTCTTCGCCTCAGCAGACGATGACCCCACCTGCACCACCAGCGCCATCCCAGGCCCAACACGCGGACCATCCCAATACTTCGGCGCAACTTCCGCCCCTTCAAGCTCGTCATCCTCCGGAAAAAGTATATGACAACCCGTTGCGCATGTGCAAATACACGCGCAAAATAAGAGCATTTTTATCAATCGATCCAACATTTTTGTCTACGACTTTACCTACTATGTCCTTAACACCGCATATTATACCATATTTTAGGTACTCCAGTCAAGTGCAAAATATCGTTTTCTTTATTTCCTAAAATCCACACATTCTGTTATACTTCACCCTCCCCGCGGCAGTTATTTCCCGCTCGGAAGACTCTCTTACTACTCAAAAACCTTATTTCCAGTGCACGCTGTATCATTTCCCCATGCGCCCCCTAT
>CAVIVB010000196.1:0-3746 GCA_963645785.1 bacterium | reverse complement strand
GTATGAAGGTCGCGTGACTTTTTTGTCAACGCTTGCGCGAGAATGGCTCGATGTTGAAGCCGTTCAGGGACCGCGGTATTTCACTTATAATGGTGAGATTTTGGATGACATTCGAAAGCGCAGAGAAAGAGAAGCGTTAGGCTAAAAAGTTTCGGTATGGGGCGCGGCAGATTTGCCGCGCTTTCTTCTTAAAAGTGTCGCGGAGTATATTAGAATGGCAGATTATGGCGGCAAGGATTAAAGAAGGGGGTTTTGAGAGATTAAAAAACCCCCTTTTTTGGGGTACGAAAACCCCCTTTTTGGGGGGTCGAAAAGGGGGTTTTTAGGGGTACGAAAAGGGGGTTTTAAAAAGTGCCGCGGGGGGTTGAAGTTTGGTCTGAAATATGGTATAATACACGGCTGTGATTGCGTATATCAGAGGCGAACTCGTTGAGAAGGAACCGATGCGGGCTGTTGTTGAGGCGGCCGGCGTCGGGTATGAGATTCTTATACCTTTGTCGACGTTTGATCGGTTGGGGCGTATTGGGGAAGAGGTCAAGCTTTTGACGGCGCATATTGTGCGTGAGGATGATGAATTATTATTTGGGTTTGCGAGCGCGGCCGAAAAGGTGATGTTTGGGAAGCTTGTGGGGGTGAGCGGGGTAGGGCCGAAGATGGCGCTTGCGATTTTATCGGGGTCATCGATTGGGGAATTGAGTTTGGCGATTGCGAGTGGGAATGCGAAGCGCCTGGCGTCGATTAAGGGTGTTGGGAAGAAGACGGCGGAGAAGATTTGCATTGAGCTCAAAGACAAGGTGAATGCGTTGGAGGGTTTGGCGACGGAGCGAGGGAAAAGTGCCGCGGTGTCGCCGATGTTGCATGATGCGATTTTGGCGTTGTCGGCGCTTGGGTTCAATGAGGAGACGGCGAATAAGATGGTGAGCGAGGCGGTGGCGGCGCGGCCTGACGCGGCGGATGTTGAGACGATTGTGCGTTTGGCGCTTGGTGGGGGGAAGAAATAATTTAGGATAACAAATTCAATAAGGAACGAACAAATGAAGAAGTTAATAGTTAGTTGCGTGGCGCTCGTTGTGGCGTGGAGTGTGTGGGGACTCGAGCGGGTCAATTTGTGGCCTGAAGGGAAGATGCCGTATGCACAGGCGCATCAGGTTGGTGCGATGACGGATGAGGAGGATTGGCGGAATCCGGCGAAGCATCCGATGCCGTATGTGGAATGGTTTGCGGCGCCGACGAATGGTCCGGCGAAGGGGTGTATGATTTTGATTTCTGGTGGTGGATATGAGAGTTGCTGTGATGTGAGGCTTGTGAAGAAGGTGTGGGCGCCGCGGTGGACGGAGCTTGGTTTTCAGTGTGTGAATTTGGTGTACAGGACGCCGCGGCCGAAAGGTTTGCCGATTTATACGAGTGCGTGGGCGGATGGCCAGCGGGCTGTTCGGTATGTGCGGAGTCAGGCGGAGAAGAGGGGGTTTGATCCTGAGAAGATTGGAGCGATATCGATGTCGGCGGGTTCGCATTTGAATGTGCTCTTGGCGACGAGTTCGCAGACGGCGGCATATGAGGCGGTGGATGAGTTGGATAAGGTGCCGTGTCATTTGAATTTTGCATTGACGTGTGCGATTGCGTATGCGTTGACGGATGGGATTGGGTGCCCGAATACGCGCGATGGGGATATGGTGGATGTGAAGTTGGATCCGGCGTTTAAGTTTGATGAGAAGACGTGCCCGATGTGGATGTCGCATGGCGGGGTGGATCCGTATTCGCCGTATGCGTCGACGCAGGTGTATCGTCAGTTGCGGCGGATGGGGATTCCGGCGGAGGTGCATTTGTATCCGGACAAGTGGCATGGGGCGTATGGGTTGGAGCGTGCGGTTGAGTTTGTGCGGCAGATGGGGTTCATGGGGAAGCTTGAAAAGGAAGTGGACATTATGACGCGCTTTGGGAATGATGATGCGCGTGCGAGCTATGAGAAGATGATGATTTGGCCAGAAGGCAAGATGCCGAATGTGCAGAAGGAGCAGAATATTCCGTATTTGGAATGGCATACGCCGAAGGTGTTGAAGACGAAGGCGATTCAGATTATTTATTCGGGCGGCTCGTATATGGGCAATGGGACGGATGGATTTGAGGTTGCGCCGGCGCGGCGGTATTTGAATGAGAAGGGGATGACGGTTGTGACGATGAAGTACCGCACGCCGCGTCCGCAAGGGCTTGCGAAGCATACGACGGCGTGGCAAGATTTGCAGCGGGCGATTCGTATTGTGAAGAGCGAGGCGAAGAAGCGGGGGCTGGATGCTGAGCGGATTGGGATTATGGGTTCGAGCGCGGGTGGCCATTTGACGTTGATGGGCGCGACGAGTTCGAAGCGGCGCGCGTATTGGGAGATTGATGAGCTTGATCGGACGCCGTGCAATGTGCAGTGGGCGGTGGCGATTTATCCGGCGTATTCGCTGACGGATGGCGCGGAGCAAGGGAATGCGAAAGGTGGCAATGAGGATGATGCGCGGCCTGTGCGGGAGTTTTCGTTTGACCTTGCCACGCCGCCGATTTTGTTTATTCATGGCGATGCGGACCCGTGGGCGGCGATGAATTCGGTGAAGTGCTGGGAACAGTTGAACCGGATGGGGATTCAGGGCGAGGTGCATACGCTGGCGACGCGTTCGCACTGCTTCCAGATGCGCGCGGCACCGGGGACGGGAAGCTACACGTGGCTTGACCGCATTTGGGAATTCATGACCCAGAAGGGTTTCAACAAGTAAGAAGATTTTGATAACCATAAGATAAGAAGGAAACGACAAATGAAGAAGTTGATGTTTGGTTTGGTGGCCGCGGCAGTTTTTGCGAGCGCGTTTGCGGCGAATGAAGTTGTGCCGATGGCGGACACGTTGATGGGCAAGGCGTTGCAGCCGTTCGTGGATGATGGCAGCATGCCGGGTGCGGTGTCCATTTTGATTAATGGGAAGAATCAGCAAGTCGCGTGCATTGGCTGGGCGGATGTTGCGGCAAAGCGGCCGATTACGCTTGATTCGCCGTTTATGCAGTGTTCGCAGACGAAGGGTTTTTGCGGCGTGACGATTGCGAAGCTCGTGGAGGAAGGCAAGATTAGTTTGGATGATCCGGTGTCGAAATATTTGCCGGAGTTCAAGACGTTGTGGGTGAAGACTTCGGAGACGAATGACACGATTACGTTGAAGAAGGCGAAGAATGTGTTGACGGTTCGGATGTGCTTGAACCACACGGGCGGTTTTCCGTTTGAGATTCCGGCGAAGAGCTGGGAGATTCCGGGCGGTGGTTGGTCGGGTGGCATGCCGATTCGTTCGGTGGCGGCGACGGCGGCTTCGCAGCCGATTATGTTTGAACCTGGCACGCGGGAGAGTTATTCGAACACGGGCATTGATATTGGCGCGGCAGTTGTGCAGGCGGTGACGGGTATGAAGTGGGAAGACTACCTCAAGAAGGAAGTGCTTGATCCGCTTGGGATGAAGTCGACCACGTTCAAGCCGACGGATGAACAGCTTGCGCGGCAGATTGAGATGTATGAGATGAATACGAATGCGCCAGCGGTTTACAAGTCGCAGCATGGTTGGGAGCAGCGTCCGTATAATGGTGACCATGTGTTTGCTTCGGCGGGCGCGGGGTTGTGGACGACGGCGAATGACCAGTTGAAGTTCTACAAGATGCTGATGAATTTGGGCGTGGGTGATAATGGCGTGCGGATTCTGAAGGAAGAGACGGTGAAGAAGATTTTG
>CAVIVB010000195.1:0-3746 GCA_963645785.1 bacterium | reverse complement strand
ACAACTTCAAATTCATACGCCCGCGGCACTTTTTTCGTCGCCGGAATCATCAACTCAAACGTCCCATCCTTCACCTTCTTCAACCCCAACTTCGCCCCCGCGGCAAATTCCGGCGCCACCGCTTTCTTCCGCCGCGCATCAAAATCAAATGGCTTCGGCTCCACCATCGGCAGCGCCATCACCCAATCAGGCCCCAGCTCGCAATCCAGCAAAAACTCGCGCCGCTTCATCACAATGCAATCGTCATACACCTTCCACAACATCCCCTGCCGCGAATACCGATTCGTGTACTTCGTATCATACCCACTCGGAAATCCCGAGCTTCTCAACGAACTCGTCCCAACCGACGTAAACCCACCTTGCCAAATCGCCCGCTCATCCGTCAACGGCAAATGCGAATGACCCGACAACGCAATCGCATTCGGATACTTCGAAAGTGCCGCGGTCACCAAATCCTCTCCATCGCACCCCGGTAGCCCCGCATAGCACGTCCCTTTCGGATGCGGATGCTGCAAATAAAAGAACGGCTTCGCCCCCGCCAATTCCTTACCATGCCCATCCAAATACTCTTTCAACTTCGGCCCAAACGAACACTCACTCAACCCCGCCTCAATCCCCGTCCCATTGTCCCAATGCTGACACAAAAACGTATACCCCTTCACATCCTTCCGATAGAACTGCGCATAATCCTCATGAAAGTATTTCTTCCACAATCCCGGAATATCCGCCCTCAGCGCATTCGCCTTGCACCACCCCGTGAAATCCGCCCTCGCCTCCTTGTTCCATTCACACAGCGCATTCTTCGCATACTCGTAAAACGGCCCTTCAAAATCGTGATTCCCCGTGATGAAAATCTTCTCCACGTGCCGACCATCCGGCGCCTTGTCCCCAGGAAAAACCTCGTCCCACACATCCGCGACAGCCTTGATTTGATTGACCAATCCAAACTCCGCCAAGTCCCCCGTAATCACAACCGCGTCCACACCCTGCTCACGATACCACATAAGCGCATGCCGAAACGCATCTTCATTCCCCCACCCAGTCCGAATCTCATCCCTCCCACCCGGAAATGTCACATGCAAATCACTCAAAATGCCCAGCACCAAATTCGGTTTCTTCCCGCCCTCCACCGCGGCAAAAACTGAATTCATCCGCGCCGCGCTCCACGCACCAAACGCACACGCGCCCCCAATAAAAAACCGCCGCGTCATATCAACTGTTGCCATAACCTTAGTTCCCTTGAATGGCCTTTTTCATCATCGCTTCGAAATAGACCTTCGCCGTCGGATTCGTAATCTTGTTCAGATACGGTTCAAACAACGCCTTCGCCTTATCACCCTTCGGCACCTCAACCGCCGACAGACCCCTGCCCTTCGACGGACGGATCTCGTTGCGCAACGTCGACAGCACATACTTCTCCACCGCCGGCGCGCCCTCACGAAACACGCGGCGAATAAAGTACTTCCGCAAATTGGACACTTCCTTCAAATCCGCATGCCACGCGACTTGCGTATAAAGCCAACCAAACATCGCCGCCATCGGATCCTTCGCGTTATCCAAATAGCACATCTCAGCCCCCAGCATCTTCGCGCCCTTGTCCGTCAAATACCGGAAGTCCTCCGCCGCGGCCTCGATCATCGCCGAGCGCGCCGTCACGCCAATACAGTTGAACGCCTGGTAGTCATAAAGCCGCATCTCGCCGCCCGCCTTCATGAACGCCTCCATGTTGCGATGCGCCCAATTCCCAAGCGGATGATACAGCGGCACACCGTAGCTCGCCCGCTGAAAATACGGCGCATAAATCCACGCCACATTCGGCGACACCTTGCAAAGCGGCGCAGGGAACTGGAAAAGGTAGGCAAGAATCTCCATCTTCACCCCCGGATATTTCGCCGCGACCGCATCCGCAAGCTTGTTCACAAAAAGCATGTACTGCGTCGACCGATACACGCGCTCCTCATTCGCCATGCCACCCTTCGACGTCTTCTTATTCGACGTCAAAACGCGCCCATCCTCAAGCGTAATCGGCGCCGTGCACTTGTCGCAAACACAAACCCGCCAGTTATCCTCATTCCAAATACCAAGCGACGTGATCGGATAGTTCCGACTCTTGCACAACTCAATCTTGAGCACCGCATTCGACACCGCCTGCTCGAGCGCATCCGCCGCGCCAAGGCAAGTCTGCCCATTGTAATAACCAAACGGAATGCGCTTCGCACCATCCCACACGCGATAGGGGTCGGTGTTCGGGAAGTACTCAATCATCTCGCCCGACTGCGCCCCATGCCCCGACAACCGATGCGGCAGACGCAAGTTCGTCTTGTTCCGCGCCAGCCACATGTCGCTCGAGATAATCCCGATGCCCCGAATATTATCATAATCGTTCCCGCTCAGCCAGCCGCGTCCGCACGTCGCCGGGCGGTCGCGTCCCTCGCCCCAGCGCACCACAAAGTCCGGCGACTTGTCATACACCGTCCCATACTTCGAATCGTTGCACGCAAAAATAATCGTCGAATTATTCTCCAACATCGCCACCACCCCACGAAACACCCCAATCGCACACGCATCCCGCGGCAATCCCCTCGCCTCCGCATTCCCCGCCGTCACATCACTCGGCACGGAACACCCAATATAAATATCGTTCCCCACCGTGTGCACAAAATACCCGTCCACATCCTTTCCGCCCTTCAACCATTCCACATCCTTCGCCCACTTCTTCGCCGCCCACGGACTATTCAAATGCACCCGCACCGCGGCACTTTTACTCGCCTCATTCGTCACAATCGGCAACTCCGCACCCGTCATCTCCTTCACCCAATATTGCAACTCACGCGCCGCCAAATCAATCGACCGATACGTATCCGGATACACCACAATCTCACCCTTCGCAACTCCGCCCTTCACCAATTCCAACGGCTTCTCCAACCGACCCTCCACCGGCGGCTCCAAATACTTCGACGAATCCGAATAATCAGGCTCATAATTATCCGCAAACTCCAACCACGCCCGATACCGCTTATCCCGATCCGTCCCCCTCCACGTATCCTCATTCGTAAACCTAAACGCCGAAATCGTGACGACCTGCACCGCATTCGTATCATCCCAACTATTCGACGGATACTTAATCACCAACTCCTTCATCCGCCGCACATCAATCCAACTCGTCCACGACGGCGTATGCCCCAACTCCCGATGCACCTTCGCCACATACACGCTCGTCAGATTCGTCTCCACCCCAATTCCCTTCTCCTGCATCCAGTTCGAATACCCATCGCAATGCATATTCGCATAAATCGCCCACGGCTTGCCCTTCTGCGTCTGCGCCACCGAAAAATCAATCGTCGGATAGTCGTTCAGCATATCAAGCCCCTTCGCCTCCTTCGTGAACGGAATCTGAATCTCCACCTCTTTCCCCTTCGCCCACGGAATCGTCAGCTGCAACGCCGCACCATTCCCCGTCTCAATAACCTCCCGCTTCACTTGATACGCGGCATTTTCCCCACTCACGATCACCCGAAAATCCTTCGGATGAATAACCAACACCTCTTTGGACTCCTCAGCAAAAACTGCCGCGCCCAAAACCACCGCGCCCACAAGCGCACAATACCTAATCATCTTCATAACCTCCTGTTATACCATATTTCGCGCCAACAAGCAACCCCCCAAATTCGCCGCGCTCCACCAGTTGTCCCCGTTTTGCCGCGGCCTGCTCCGCCAGGCCGCCACAAGCAGGGGAGCGGGGGTGC
>CAVIVB010000194.1:0-3784 GCA_963645785.1 bacterium | reverse complement strand
GAATAATTGCCGCGGCACGTCCACCCACAGATGCCGTCCCAATCGGATTGCGCGGATCAAAGTTCGCACCTAAAACTGCCGCACGCCGCGGGGATGCACTATCACCCATAATCCAGGGCCGCGCCTCATCCAATAAATACACACTCGATTCCAATGTCGCAAGTTCTTCGATCGGACTCGTCACTTCCACTTGTGGCGGCAATACCCGATGATAAAGCGCAAGCGCCGCCTTTACAAGCCCCGCCGACATCGCTGCGCGCAACGTGTGCCCAATATTCCCCTTCACCGATCCCACGCCCACAAGCGCACCGCCCGGACGATGCACGCCCCACAACTTCTGAATCGCGGCAATCTCTCTCGCCTCCATCCCGCCAATCCCAGATCCATCCGCCTCAACAAGTCCAATCGACCGCGGCGCAATTTTGCCGCGGTCCATCGCGCGACCTAAAATTGTGGACGCGTCATCATCCGGATTATGCCCAATCGCAATTGAACGAATAAGCGCATAAATCCGATCGTGATCTCGCAATGCATCCTCACGCCGCTTCAACACAAAAAAAGCCCCGCCCTCGCCCGGAATCGTTCCATCCTGTTCCTTCGCAAATGGATGCAATTCCGTGCGCGTTGAAAAATCGACTTCACCCGAAAGCCCTTCCAAATAAGCCCGCGACAGAGGTGGCGTCAAAGCCCCTGCCAACGCCACATCCGCATGATGCTCAAGCAAATCATCCACCGCATCCATCAATGTCGCCGCACCTGTCAGCATCCCCGCATCCGAAATTGTCGCTGCGCCCGAAAACGAACATTCACGCGCAATCCACGAAACAAATCGATACCCCGACCCAAGCAAAAAAGACGCCGCATCTGGAATTGGTAGCGACTCCACAAGCTTCGTCTTTACCGCATCAATTGCTTCTTCTGCCGCGAGCGGAAAAAACCTCCGAATGATATCCAACGTCTGATCAAGAAACGCCGTATGTTGCAACCAGTTGACCGTCGATGCATTGAATGGCGGCGCATAGCCAAACCGCACCGTCCCACGAATCGCTTCGCGCGAATGCGGTCGCATCGACGCATCCCCCAACGCATCAAACGCAAGTTGCGTCGCAAAATACAAATCCTGATTCTCGCCCGCATTCACCTGCCGCGGAAAATTTTGCATCGATGGAACACACGAATACAACTCCCCTAATTGCCCCAACCTCGTCGGATACGGCGCGGCAAAAACATTCTGCTGCCCAAACGGAATTTCAATGTCACTCCCTGGCACCGTGAGCATGCTCTTACGACGCATCACAACATCCCAAAGTGCCGCGGGGCTCGCACACCCCGCGAACCGACAACTCATCCCAACTATCGCAATCGTGTTTTCCATCCGCTCCTTTTACTTCTCCGTCGCGTCATTTGCGATCCGCCCATGATTGCGAAAGATGAGCGCATAAACGAACACCACCGCAAAGCAAATCGCCGGTATCACAAAACTCGCGCGCAAGGTTGTCTCGGTCAACTTCAAGTTCTCATCCCACACCGTCGCAAACCCCGGCACAATCTTGCACCACACCGAATTCACATTTCCAATCACATCCGCCATCCACGGCGTAATAATCGCGCCGCCCAAAATCGCCATAATGAGCCCCGATGCCCCCAACTTCTGCGCCTTCGCATCAAGTCCGCCGAGCGCCAAACCATAAATCGTCGGGAACATCAGCGACATAAATCCACTCATCGCCACGAGGCAAATCACGTTCAAACTAAACGGCAACCCCCCGCACATAAACAACACCTTCGTCGGCAAATACATCACGCCCAAACACGACGCAATCGCCCCCGCGGCAAAAATCGCCATCATCCGCGCTGGCGTAAAATACTTCATCAGGAACGTCGCCACCCAACGGAAAACAATGAAGAGCGTAATCGCAATTGTATAGTATGTGGCTCCCTGCGCCGGCGTCACGCCTAGCTCCTTCTGACAATACACATTCAGCCATGTCCACGCCGCAATCTGCACGCCCACATAAAAGAATTGCGTCACGACCCCCATCCAATAATGCGGCGTCTTCAACAGCACCTTCAACATCTCGCGATAATCTTTCAAGATCAAAATGTACGCCACCGGCCCCAACACCCCGCACAAAATCCACGTAATCTTATCCATATTCGGGAAAAGAAAATACAGCACCGTCAACGGCACCACCGCAAAAAGTGCCGCGATCGTCACATTCCGCGCCGCCGTCTTCTTCGTCCCTTCCTGCCCCTTCTCTTCGCCCCTCAACAAGAAAAACAACCAAATGAGCGCCGCAATAATGCACAGCCCCACGTACGGCGTGCACACCCAAAAAAGCTCATGATGAATAATCGCCTCACGCTCCGCCGGCTCCATTGCCGCTCGCATCTCCGCCGTCGCCGGGTTCAACTTCGCCAAAATAAATTGTTGCGCCAAAACAATCCCCGCCATCGACCCAAGCGGATTGAACATCTGCGCAAAATTAAGTCGCCGCACCGCCGTCTTCTCATCCCCAAGCGACAACACATACGGGTTACACGTCGTCTCCAACAAGGAACATCCCGCCGCCACAATGAAAATCCCAATAAAGTAAATATCAAAACTCTGCTCGATACACGCCGGAATATATAAAAGCGCACCCGCCACATAAATCGCAAGCCCAATCAACACACCCTTCCGATACGACAACTCCTCCGCCAAAACCGCCGCGAGAATCGCCAACACCGCATACGCCCCATAAAACGCCACCTGCACCAACCCAGCCTTCGACTGGTCCATCGTGAAAATCCGCTGGAACGCCGGCACCAAGTTGTCCGTCATATTGTTCAACAAGCCCCACAGCACAAAGCAGCTCACGAGCATGATGAATACCGTCATGTGTTTTTTATCGACCATCTTTTTCTCCTTATTAGTTGTTCTAAATCGTTTTCTCTTTTCAATCGTTCTGTTCCACGAGCGCCACAAACTTCTCAGGCGGCGGCACCGGACGAAACGTCTTCACCGAAACAAAACAATGCCGCGTAAAACCCTTCACCAAAATCCCATCCTCACCCTTGCGCCGCACCTCGCACGCAATCTCAATCCGCACCCCTTTCATGCTCGACACATACGCCTTCACTTCGAGCAAATCATCATACCGCGCGCTCCGATGATAATCCACCTCCGCATGAATAACCGGCAAACACCATCCCTCCGCTTCACACTCACGATAAGTATACCCCAACGCGCGCATCAGTTCATTACGCGCCCTCTCAAAAATCGTCAAATAGTTCGCATAATAAACAACGCCCATCTGATCCGTATCTGCATACGGAACGCGATACTCCATTACAATCTGTTTCATGGTGTGTATTATACCATATCTACGCCCAAAATGCTAGCACAAACATCAAAAATTTTCCGCGGCACTTTCCTCGCTCTGCCCCCCCCAAAATGGTCACATCCCCCAGCAAAGATGGTTCGACTTCGCCCTTTCTTTGGTGCAATCCAACCGCAATCAAGATAAAGTATCGCGATACTTTGCAAAAACTATCTAGATGGTTTCATTAAAGTATCTCGATACTTTTCGCAAACTATCTAGATACTTTCCCTTCGTCCTGCCGAAACGCGACCATCAAAAGCCAATAAACGCACCTTCGTGCCTGAAGGAAGCGACCATTTTTCCAGGGCAAAACGTACCCAATTTATGGGCAAAACTGCCACGGCTAAAGGAAAATTTACTTGCTCTTCCTCTCAAGGAACGAATTCACCTTAGCTTTTTCCTTGAGCTCATTCCGGCGC
>CAVIVB010000193.1:0-3790 GCA_963645785.1 bacterium | reverse complement strand
GCGAGGATGTGAAGGCGGTCGCGGCGGATGAGACGTATGAGAGGGTCGCGGCAGAATCGGTGGCGCATTGGGGGAAGTTTTGGACGGAAGGTGCGCGGGTGAAGGTGCCGGATGAAGTTGTGCAGAGGGTGTTTGATTATGGGATGTATCGGTTTGGCGCGATGACGGAGGTGGATGGTGTGCCAGCGGGTTTGCAGGGCCCGTGGTTGGAGGATGACAAGCTTGTGCCGTGGAATGGGGATTATCATTTCAACATCAATGTGCAGGAGTGTTATTCGCCGGCGTATCGCGGTGGACACGCGGCACATTTGATGCCGCTCTTTCGGATGGTGCTTTCGTGGCGGCCGATTTTGAGAGAGAATGCGCGGCAGTTTTGTGGGATTGATGATGGGTATAGTTTGCCGCATTCGGTGGATGATCGTGGGGTGTGCATTGGTGGATTTTGGACGGGGACGATTGATCATGGGTCGACGGCGTGGGTGGCGGCGATGATGTATCAGTATGTGGCGTATTCGGGGGATGTGGCGTTTTTGCGTGCGGGGGCGTATGATTTTATGAAGGGCGCGATGAATGTGTATTGGGCGCTTTTTAAGAAGAAGGATGTGGCGCTCGCGCTGCCGATGGGGCCGAGTCCGGAATGGGGCGGGTCGCATGCGAAAGGGTCGGTTGGGCGCAATCCGAGTTTTCAATTGGCGGCGGCGCATCGGTTGGCGAAGGACTTGATTGGCGCGGCGAAATTGTTGGGCGAGGAGCCGGATCCGCGTTGGATTGAAATTGGAAAGCGGTTACCGAAATTTGCCGCGGATGAGAGTGGGATTTTGCTTTTTGAGGGGCAACGGTTGACGGAGTCGCATCGGCATCATTCGCACATGGCGGGGCTTTATCCATTTGATGTGATTGAGTTTGCGGAGGGGAAGGCGCGCGGGATTGTGGAGGCGACGTATGCGACGTGGGGGCAGCGTGGTACGCGACAGTGGACGGGTTGGTGCGTGCCATGGGCATCGATTTTGTATACGCATGTTGGGGATGCGGCCAAGGCGGTGGAGATGATTCGCGCGTGGGATAAGTACTTTTGTGATGAGGGGCATGGGTCGCACCATAACGCGGTTGTTGCGGGGTTCACGGATTGGACGGGCGGACGCGACGTGATGCAGATGGATGGGCAATGTGCCGCGGCGTCGGCGGTGATGGAGTTGATGGTGCATGAGGTGAATGGGAAGGTTGAATTCTTCCGTGGGTGTCCAGAGGAATGGGGCGAAGTGAGCTTTGAGAATATCGCCTTGAGCGATGGGCGGCGTGTATCGGGGCGCCGCGTGAATGGCAAAGTTACGCTTGAATACAAGGAGGCAAAATAATGGCAAAACGTAAAGCAAATGAATTGCGCAAGATTGAGGTTATTCGTGGCTATACGAAGTACGCGCCGGGGAGCGTGTTGATTAAATGGGGCGACACGTGGGTTTTGTGCACGGCGAGTGTGAGCGATAAGGTGCCGCCGTTCTTGCGTGATACGGGTAAGGGTTGGGTGACGGCCGAATATGCGATGTTGCCTTCGTGCACGCCGGACCGCAAGGATCGCGACATCAAGAAGCTCAAGATGGATGCGCGCTCGACGGAGATCCAACGCTTGGTGGGGCGTGCCTTGCGCGCGGCAGTCGATATGGATAAGCTGGGCGAGCGCATGATTACGATTGATTGCGATGTGTTGCAAGCCGATGGTGGCACGCGTTGCGCGTCCATTACAGGTGGCATGTTGGCGCTCGAGGACGCGATCCAGGCGCTTCTCAAGGAAGGCAAGATTACGGAGAGCCCGATTGTTCATCGCGTCGCGGCAGTTTCTGTTGGCGTGTGCGAAGGCGTGCCGACATTGGACCTTGATTACATTCATGATTCGACCGCGGAAGTGGACCTCAATGTCGTAATGACGGATGATGGACGCTTTGTGGAATTGCAAGGAACGGCCGAGCACAATCCGTTTACCGCGGCACATTTGGAAACGATGCTTGCCTTGGCGAAGAAGGGCTTGCGCAAGATTTTCACATTGACGAAGCGCGCGTAAAATGATGCTGACTCCCCTTCTCTTCGCGGCACTTTCAATTGCATTTCCACGCGAGAATGAACGCTTGCCCACTATTGATAAGTGCTACGTTATTGGCGCGGCAGATGAAGGTGTGACGAATGTGGTGGTGGTGTCCACCAATGTGGCGCCCTATAAAACGGGGGCGTGGGCAACGCGTATTGCCGTCCGTGAAGGAATGAACACGATTCTTGCAACGTCTATCTCGCCCGATGGCAAAACGACGAACACCTTGACGCGCACGTTTTACATCGTGCCACAGCCGACGAATAGCAACAAATCTGCCGCGGTTGCGACGACGAATAAGCCTGCGCCAAAAGTGTGGAAGAAGCTTGAATATGCCGCGGACGAAGCACAGATGCCGCCCACAAATCGCGCACCAAAGGACATCACAATTTATCTTGACCCAGGGCATGGCGGACCGACCGACCGTGGTGCCATCTCGCCTCACGGTTGGCATGAAAAGGATGCGAATCTCAAGCTCGCCTGGGCCGTGCGCGAAGCCCTCACGAATCGCGGTTTCCATGTTGTGATGACGCGCGAAAGCGATGTTGCGCTCAACCTTTTCGAACGCGCACGCGAAGCCCATGAACAAAAGGCAGACGCCTTTATTTCCGTGCATCACAACGCCCCCACGGCAGATGCCGACGCCGCCCACATTCGCTACGCGGCGGTTTATTCGTGGAATCCAATCGGCGAAAAATTGGCCGCGGCCATTTCAACGCGGATGAATGAAGTTCAGCAAACGCGCCTTCCATCGAAGGGAGCCTTGCATGCGAACTTTGTGGTCACGCGCTCGCCGCAAATCCCAAGCTGCCTGATTGAGGCCGATTTCATTACGCATCCCGAAGCGGAAGCGGACATCTGGAACTTGAAAAAGCGCCGCGCTTTGGCCGAAGCCATCGCCCGCGGCATTGCGGATTGGTGCAAACAATGAACGTCAATATTGAAGCATCTTGGAAGGCGCTCCTCGCCGATCAATTTGAGAGCGAATACTTTGCGAACCTCGTCTCGTTCGTCAAGGATGCCTATGCAAAAGGCGTCGTCTATCCGCCTGGCAAGTTCATCTTCGAAGCGTTCAATCGCACGCCTGTTGATAAAGTGAAAGTTGTCCTTCTCGGCCAAGATCCTTATCATAATCCGGACCAAGCGCATGGCCTCGCGTTCTCCGTTCAACAGGGTGTCGCGTTGCCACCTTCCTTGCGCAATATTTACAAAGAGCTTGAAGCCGAATATGGAAAGAGCTTCAAGGATCGCGATGGCGATCTTTCACATTGGGCTGACCAAGGCGTTCTTCTTTTGAATGCGACCTTGACTGTTTCGGGCGGTGCGAACATGGCTGGGACGCATCAGGGCAAGGGCTGGGAAACGTTTACGGATGCCGTCATTCGTGCGCTTTCGACGCGGCGCGACAATCTTGTCTACCTCTTGTGGGGCGCCTACGCCCAACGTAAGGCCGCCTTTGTCGACCCAACGAAAAACCTCGTCCTCAAATCTGCGCACCCTTCGCCCCTTTCCGCTCATCATGGCTTCTTTGGCAATGGCCACTTCAAGGCCTGCAACGATTATTTGGTTGCGCACGGCCAGTCGCCCATTGAGTGGTAAGGACGCTCCGAGGGGGAAACGGAGGCGATATGAACGATTCGATGCTTTTCGATTATAGAAACTGCCGCGGGGCGTGAGGCTCCGCGGCAATTCTTCTAGTCCACTTATTTT
>CAVIVB010000192.1:0-3804 GCA_963645785.1 bacterium | reverse complement strand
AATCAAACACCCTCTGCACAACTTCATCCGGCACCTTCACCCGCGCACCTTCCGCCCAAAACTTCCCCCAATGCGCCGCCGATTCCGCCGCGACCTTCTCATACGTCTCATCCGCTGCGACCGCCTTCACATCCTCGCCTCGCCACGTCCACACAAAAAAATCCTTTCCCACCTTGCGCGTCTTCAACGTCACCGACTTGTCCGCCGGCAGCGCCCATACAAATCCATCCACCTCTTTCTTCGCCGCCTCAAACCCAATCGGCCCTAGCGCCTCCTTCACCCGCGCCTGCTCCATCGCCGGCACAACCTCACTCGTAAATTCCGTCTCCGCCTTCATCGCAAACGCCGCGCGACTCATCGCCATCTTCAACTTCTTCATCTCGCCCTGAACCCGATACTCAATCACGCCAAGCCCCGTCTGCGTATCCAATTCCCCACGCACCAATTCCGCGCCCGCCACCTTCACAACAACCCGCCCAAGCGGCAACATGTACGGATTGCGCGGCTCGCCTTTCACCGTCTCCTTCTTGAACAATCCGAGCAATCTCTCCTTGTCCCCCGACTCCACCGCGGCAATAATGTTCGTATAATTTTGTTCCTCCGTCCACGTATAACCGCCGCGATGATCCCACATATCGGCACGCCCCACCGTCAACCGCACCTCATCGCCACCGCCCCACACCAAGACGCCCGTCACACCATCCGCAAACGCCATCCCTTCATGACATCCCCCCATGCGCGGAAACTCCCATTTTACAACTTCCCCACGCGACAAGCCGCACATCGCCGCTCCGCACACGACCGCCACCGCGGCACTTCTCAATTCCTTCAACAGCTTGAACATCTCGCCTCCTCGTAAATCTTTTGTATCTCACGAATCGCCGCGTACGGATCGCTCGAGCCGCACACCGCACGCACAACCGCAAAGTTCCGCGCTTTCGCGCTGCGAATTACGTCGGGCAATCGCGCCAAATCAATTCCGCCAATTGCCACGGCTGGATACGGCACGCTTGCAATCATGCGCCCCGCCGTTTCAAGTCCGAGGACAGGATCTGGGATCTTCTTTGTCGGCGTTGCATAGACAGGGCCCACGCCAATGTAGTCTGGCGCCACTTGAATGGACGATGTGGCCTGCTCCAAATTGTGCGTTGAAAGGCCCACGATTTTGAGCGTTGGGAAGCGCCGCCGCACGTCGTTGACGGACATATCGCCTTGCCCCACATGCACGCCATCCGCCTCAACTTCCGCGGCAATTGCTGGGTCGTCATTCACAATAAAGTTCGTCTGACTGCCCCGCGTAATTTTGCGCAAAGCCGCGCCCACGCGAAGGATCTCCTCGCGCGGCGCGTCCTTCATCCGCAATTGCACCATCCGCACGCCAGCCTTGACCGCCGCCTCACAGCAACGCTCATAACCGACGACCGGATTGGTCATCACGAGATAAAACCCGAAGTCTTCCATTAGCCTCTCAGGTCCTTCGCAACAATCTCTGCAATCTTGCGACCGCTCTTCAGCATCCCGCCAAAAATCGGCCCCATGCGGAAGCCACCTTGCACATTGTTCGCCGCCATGCCCGACGCATACAGCCCCGGATACAGCCGCTTCGTATTTGCGACCGTCGTGCGCTCGCCATCTTCCATCCACATTGGCTTCTCGCCCAAAATGCCGCCTGTTGGCGAATCAACCTTCACGCCCGCCTTGTGCACGGCCTTGTTGATAATCTCGCTCGGATGCCCCGTGCCATCAATGAGCGCCCGCGTCGTCACGACGAGTGGATCCACATGCATCTCAAGGCGTGCCACCGGATTCCAATTAATCACCACGCCCGAGACAACGCCATCATGCATCACGATATCTTCAACCTTCACCGTGTTGAAAATGACCGCACCTGCCTTGCGCGCGCCAAAAATAAGGCCCGACGCCATCTCGACCGAATCCACCGTGTGATACTTATCATTGTACGGGACCGTCGTAATCCCCAGCTCGCGCAAAATTTCTGCCGCGTCATTCTGAACGGTCACTTCGTTCATCAACATGCCGCCGCCCCACGTGCCACCGCCCGGCGCCAACTTCGACTCGTACACCGCGACCTTGAACCCAGCCTTCGCCAAGTCGTGCGCCGCCACAAGCCCGCTCGGACCCGCGCCCACAATCGCGACGTCAATCGCGAGATTATCTTCCAACTTCTTGAAGAACCTCCGCACAATCGCGCCAGAGATTACTTCTTCCATCACTTCATTATTATCGGACATTTTATTTTGTTCCTTCGTATTTCAAAATTGTTTTCGTTTACTTTGTTTCTTCCGCGAGCTTGCGAATGCGCTTTGAGGTGCGCACCGCGCAAAACTCCTTGCCACACATCGAGCAGTGGTCATCGCCATGATCGACATCGCTCAAAGCGCGCGTCTTCAACCAACGCGTCTTCGCATGGTCTGGGTCGAGCGCCACCGCAAACTGTTCATCCCAACAGAAATTCCGCCGCGCCTCCGCCATCGCATCATCGCGCGCTCTCGCCCCTGGCAGCCCACGCGCCACATCGCCCGCATGCGCCGCAATCTTATACGCAATGCAGCCTTCATGCACCTCCTGCCCATCTGGCAAACCCAAATGTTCCGCCGGCGTCACATAGCACAGCAAGCTCGCCCCATACGTCGCCGCCGCCGTCGCACCAATTGCCGACACAATATGATCGTACCCCGGCGCAATGTCCGTCACAACTGGCCCCAGCACATAGAATGGCGCCTTCTTGCAAACGACCTGCTCCTTCTCCATATTCATCTGCACCTCGTTGAACGGAATGTGGCCTGGACCTTCGACCATCACCTGCACGCCGCGCGCGCGGCACCTGTCCACCAACTCGCCCAACACACTCAACTCCGCAAATTGTGCCGCGTCACTCGCATCCGCCAAACACCCCGAACGTAAACCATCGCCGAGCGACACCGTCACATCATGCTCCGCCAAAATGTCCATCACCTCGTCCCACTTCGCATAGAGCGGATTTTCCGCCTTGTTCGCCATCATCCATTCCGCCATAATCGAACCGCCGCGCGAAACAATTCCCATCTTCCGCTTCATCGCAAGCGGAATGTCCTTCAGCAAAAGCCCCGCATGCAGCGTCATGAAGTCCACGCCCTGCTCCGCCTGTTCACGAATCACATTGATGAGCAAGCTCGGGTCCATGTGCGGAATATCGCCTTCGAGCCGCGAGATCGTCTCATACACTGGCACCGTTCCAAGCGGCTTTTCGCTCGCCTCCAGCATTCCTTGCCGAATTGACTTGATATCTTCACCAACTGACAAATCCATCACAAAGTCCGCGCCCGCCTTCACCGCAATTGCAAGCTTCTCCAATTCATCGCCTTTTCCCGAATGCGTCACAGACCGCCCCAAATTCGCATTGATCTTTGTCGTAAGCATCCGCCCCACACCAACGGGGTGACAATTCGTATGGTGAATGTTAAGCGGAATCACGACTTCCCCTGTCGCAACTGCCGCGCGCAATGCTTCCACATCCACGCCTTCATCCGCCGCGACAATCTTCATTGCCTCTGTCACAATGCCATTGCGAGCCGCCTCGAGCTGTGTCATTTTTTTGTCTCTACTTTCTTTGTATGTCTTTTGTTTTCTTCTCTAGGCTTTCCAGACGCAAGTCGCAATTGTTTCCTACGCCGGCATAACCCGGATCAGGTCTTATGGGTATTATCTCAGCCAAACACCGCGGCACTTTTGCTACGAGCCTAGCACCCCAACAACGCCACATATTATACCATATTTTCGCCGCGCTGTATAGGGGGTATTTTC
>CAVIVB010000191.1:0-3810 GCA_963645785.1 bacterium | reverse complement strand
TCAATTGGATAGAGCGTTGGCCTCCGAAGCCGAAGGTTGCTGGTTCGATCCCAGTCAGTCGCACCAATTTTTTGGGAGAGTTTTTTTGGAGGTTGGGGTTGCAATTCGGCGCGGGATATGGTATAATATAGGGTATGAAGATAGCGGATATAGTCAAAACTCTCGATGGGACGCTTGTAGCGGGCGGGGAATCGGATCGGTCGGTTGGCACAGTGGTGGCGAACGACTTGATGAGCGATGTGCTGTTGAATGACGGCGATGACATCTTGTTGTTGACGTCGCTCGCATCGGATCAAGCGATACGGACGGCGAATATTGTGGGGGCGATGGCGGTTGTGGTGCACAACGCGAAGCCGTTGCCGCAGACGATGTGTCAGGTGGCGGACACACTTGGGATTCCGCTCATTAGCTCGCCGTTGTCGAAGTACGAGAGCTGTGTGCGGGTGCACGATTTCCTCGAAAAAGAGAAAGCGTCGAATGGCTGAAGGCTACACACCGAAGATTCTGACGGGCGGCGAGAAGCGCAGTGACGACGACATTTTTGCCGCGCACGATCAGGTGCGGCGCGGCACATCGGGTGCAGGCTTGCCGACGAATGATGATCAACCGCTCGTCATTATGGAACTCTTGCAACGCTTGCGCGTCAAGGATGTGATGCGCGACCATGACATCTTTGCGGTGGAGCGCATGGACACAATGAAGTACGCGCAGGAGCTCATGAAGGTCAACAAGATTTCGGGCGTGCCAGTTGTGGAAGGAAAGAGGCTCTTCGGAATCGTCTCGATGAACGACATTATTCGCGCGCTCGAGGGCGGGTGGATTAATGACCCCTGCCAACAGCACATGGCGACAAACCTCGTGGTGCTCGAGGCCGATATGCCGCTTGCGTTCGCAATCAAGTTCTTTGAAAACTACACGTTTGGGCGCTTCCCCGTATTGAATAAGGACCGCGATTTGGTGGGAATTGTTTCGCAGCGCGACGTCATGAAGGTGTTGATGCAGGAGTTGACGCGCGAGTTGGCGAAGCTCGAAGGGCGCGCAGCACCCGCGGAAGAACGCACGAAGAGCGAAGGCGCACTCCCCTATTATTCAATGCGCCAATTTGTGGTGGTGCGCAATGACTTGACGAATGCGGGCAAGGCGGCAAACGAAATCAAAAAAATGCTCAAGGACGCGGGGATCGATAACAAGATTGTGCGGCGTGTCGCCGTCGCGGCGTATGAACTCGAAATCAATGTGTGCATCCATTCATTTGGCGGGACGATTACCTTCATTCTCGATACAGGCAAGGCGACGGTGATCGCCAAGGACAAAGGTCCAGGAATTCGCGATGTGGAATGGGCCTGCCAAGATGGAACATCGACGGCGAATGATTGGATTCGCTCGATGGGATTTGGCGCGGGGATGGGGCTTGCGAATGCAAAGAGAGTGTCGGATTTGTTTGATATCCAGTCAAAGATTCCAACCGGAACAACGGTGATGTGTGAATTCAATTTGAACAAGGAGGCGGCAAAGAAATGATGACGATAGACGAGTTGAATCGGCGGTATGGCGCGGCGGGACGGATTGTTTTTCGCTCGGGCTTTGCGGGCTATCCGGAAGTCGTGTTGGCCAATAAGTATGGCGTTGCGGAAGTGGCGCTCTTGGGCGGAAATGTGCTTTCCTATCGGCCAACGGGCCATTCGCCCGTCTTGTTCCGTTCAGCCAAGCGGGATTACAATCGCGGCGAATCAATTCATGGCGGTATGCCGGTGTGTTGGCCGCAGTTTGGAAATCGCGCAATCGCGAAAATGCCGCAACACGGCTTCGCACGCGTGAGCCTCTTTACCGTGCGCGGCAGTGTCTATTCGGAGGATATGACAGAGGTCACGCTGGGCCTTGCGTCCACGGATGAAACGCGGCAGATTTGGCCGCACGACTTTGATGTGGAATTGAAAATTTCCGTTTCGATGAAGCTCAATGCCGCCCTCAAGACGCGCAACACGGGCAAGGATGCGTTCGCGTTTTCGGCGGGGTTCCATCCATACTTGCGTGTGGCGGAGCGCGACGCGACGGAGGTGCGCGGCGTGGAAGGGTGCGAGTTCATTGACGCGAGTTTGAACGAAACGGCAGTGCAAGGCGGACCCTTCTTGATGAATGCGGCAAGCGACCATGTCTTCAAATTGCCCCCCGCGCTCAAGCATGAATTTGCGCTCATCGACCCAAAGGCGCATCGCGCAATTGGAATCGCCGCGAATGGAAATACGAAGCTCGTCATTTGGAACCCGGGCACAGATTGGCAGCCGCCAGATTGTGCCGCGGATGATTATAAAAAGTTTGTTTGTGTCGAGCCAGTGACAGATTGGCCAGAGGCGGGCATTACATTGGCGCCGGGCGAAGAGCACACGCTCCTCGTCGCAATTCAATCAACCGCGGAGGAAGGTGGGGCGAAATGAAAACGAAGATTATACACGAATATGGATCGCTCGCGACGCATCGGGCATTCCTGAAGAAGCAGCCGCTTTCCTGGAAGGTGACGCCTTTCCCGTGCGTGGAGAAGGATGTGTTTCAAACGCAGGTGGTGGGGCTTGCAAAACGCTTGCGGGCGATCAAGTGCCAGGATTGCGTGATTGGCCTCTCGGGCGGACTTGACTCGACATTGGCGCTGCTGGTGACGGTGGGCGCCTTCAAACGCTTGGAACTTGATAAAAGCGGAATCCATGTCTATACAATGCCAGGCTTCGGAACAACCGTGCGCACCAAATCAAACGCGGAAATCCTCGCGGCAAATTTGGGCCTGAAGATCGAAACAATTTCAATCGTGAAGGCATGCCAGCAACACTTCCGTGATATTGGACACGATGGAAAAACGCCAGATGTCACGTTTGAAAATGCACAGGCGCGAATGCGCACGATGATCTTGATGGACAAGGCGAACATGGTCAATGGCATCGTCGTGGGAACGGGCGACATGAGCGAGATCGCGCTCGGCTGGTGCACCTATAATGGGGACCACATGTCGATGTTTGGCGTGAACGCCGGCGTGCCCAAAACGATTGTGCGTAAGGTGTGTGCGTGGTGGGCCACAGCCAATCGCCGCGCCCATCCAAAGGCCTCGCAAGCAATCAACGATATCATTGCAACACCCATCTCTCCAGAACTCATCAAGGGGCAGGTGACGGAAGACAAGATCGGTTCGTATGAGTTGCACGACTTCTTCCTCTGGAATTTCATCATGAATGAAATGGGCTCAAAGGATTTGCAAACCGCGGCAGAACGCTTCTTTGGCACGCGCTTCTCCGCGGCAGAAATCAAGCGGACGCTCGCGATATTTATCCAACGCTTCTTCACGCAAGCCTTCAAACGAAATTGCGCACCGGACGGAATCAAGGTCTTCCCGTTTGAATTGTCCTTGCATGGTTGGTGGATCCCATCAGACTTAGGCGTGGTGAAAATTTAACCTCATCGCCCTCGCTCGCACTCACCGCTTCCCACGCGCCTTCGCACGGCTCACCCACGCAAGCCACGCACGCACCGCGGCACATTCTTCCTCCGTCGGCTCGTTGTGTTCATTCCGCCATTTCGCCTCGGCAAGCTCCTCTGGATGCGCCGCGAAGTAATCCTGCACGAGCTGCAACTTGTCCTTCGTCACGCTCGCTGGGAAGTCCAACACCCACGCCCACTGCCATTCAAGCGGCAACGCCTTGAAGTGCAAACACCGCTCCGTGAACCCATCATTCCTCGCATTCAACACCGCCGGATGCCGCGCACCCCAAATGCACTTGCCCTTCCGAAAGTTCGCACACGTCCGTTGGCACTCATACCAGTGAT
>CAVIVB010000190.1:0-3811 GCA_963645785.1 bacterium | reverse complement strand
GATTCCGGCATTCCTTATCTCCGCAAGATTCCATGGATCGGGCCGAAGCTCTTTGGTTGGAAGAGCCGCCAGAAAGTCCAAAACGAAATCATCATTTGCGTCACAGTCGGCATTGCGAACCCGGCTGATTTGCCAAAGGAAATTGGTTTGCCAACAAACGCCGTCATGGGCCGCGAATACGTCCGTGGCGAACGCCAAGAACCAGGCCATCGCGAAGGAACTGCCGCGCAAGTCCTCTCCATGGATATGCGCCCAATTGAAGAACAGCAAGCGGATGTCAAGAAAATGACCATCACCGTCCCAACGGACGAAGTGCAAACGACCTCGCCTTCAGGTGCCGTCCGCATTTCCATCTCCCACTAATCCCCTTCTCTTCAAACTCAAAACGAAATCACCGCGGCACTTCTGCCGCGGTGATTTGTCACATTCGAGTTGCTATCTCGCGCCGATCTTACTTGCCAAAGAAGGCGTCGTACAACGCACGCACCGCGGCATCGCGATCTTGCTCACGAATCGCAATCATGAACGAAACTTCGCTCGAGCCTTGGTTCACCATCGACATCGAAATCCCCTTCGACGCGAGCGCCAAGCACGCCTTCGCAAACATACCCGCCGTGTAGCACATGCCTTCGCCCACAATCATGAGAATGGTAATGCCGCGCTCGACCACAACCGAATCCGGTTCCAACTCGCGACGAATTGCCGCGACGACGCGCCGTTCCTTCTCCTTCGGGAAGTTCACGCCCTTCACGACGACGCACTGCGAATCGACGCCCGAGGGCATATGTTCATACGCGATGTGTTCATCTTCCAAAATCTGCAGGAGCCGCCGCCCAAAGCCAATCGCGCGGTTCATCAAATACTTCTCAACCATGATGTTGCAGAAGTCATCTTGCGAAGCGATACCGACGACCGTGCCTGGCACCACGCGCCGCGACTGCTGAATCATCGTACCCGGCTCCGACGGATGGTTCGTGTTGCGAATGTTGATTGGAATGCGCGCGCGCACCGCCGGAATCACCGCGTCATCATTGAAGACGCCAAACCCCGCATACGCCAACTCGCGCATCTCGCGATACGTCATCGTCGGGATGCCTTCCTTCACTTCTGGCACAATGCGCGGGTCCACCGGATACACCGAATCGACGTCCGTAAAGTTCTCATAGACGTCCGCACAAACTGCCGCGGAAAGAATCGAGCCCGTGATATCACTTCCGCCGCGCGGAAACGTCGCGACCTTGCCTTCCTTCGTGTAGCCAAAGAAGCCCGGATAAATCACAATCCCATCAAAGTTCGAAAACGCACGCGACAAGGCCGTGTAGCTCGCCGGGTCCAACGTCGCATCGCCAAACTCGCCCATCAAAATCATCCCCGTCTCACGCGGGCTCGCATACCGCGCCTTACGCCCACGCGCATTGAACGCAACCGCGACAAGCTTCGCATTGTTGTCCTCGCCCGCCGCCTTCATCAGGTCCATAAATTCTGCCGCGGAAAGCGCGTCCTTTTGCGCCAGGCGTTCCTTCAAGTCCGCTTCAATCGTGTGAATAATTTCATCGCCCAAATGAAGCTCGTCGGCAATCTCGGCATAACGTTCCACAACCTCGCCAAACGCAAGGTCCGTGTTCTCACCCGCCTGCGCCTTCTTTGCAAGCGCAATCAAAAGGTCGGTCACTTTCGTATCGCCCGTATAACGCTTGCCCGGCGCGGACACCACCACAATCCGCCGCGATGGATCCGCAAGGACGATGTCAATTACTTTATTCAACTGGGCCGCATTCGCAAGCGAGCTGCCACCAAATTTACAAACTTTCATTTCTTCTGTTTTCTATCTTTATTAAAGAACGCGCAACGAAACCGGCGCACCTTGAATAACGCCCGACGCGGCAATTTCCGCAAGCGCCGTCTGCAAGTCCGACGTCTTCGCTTCATGCGTCAAAACAACGACCGGCACAAAGCCCTCTGCACCGCTTTCCTTCTTCTGCGACGCGGCAGAAATCGAAACGCCATGCGCCCCCAACTTCGCCGCAATCGTCCCAAACGCCCCCGGCTTATCCGCCACCGTAAAGCGCAAATAAAACGACGACGAAATATCACCCGCCGCACGCAACTTGACGGACGAGGCGGCATAATTCGGCACGCCCCGCGTGTAGCGCGTCTCGCCATGCGCCAAGTTCCGCGCAATGTCGCCAATATCGCCCACCACCGTCGACGCCGTCGGCGCACGCCCCGCACCGCGCCCATAATACATCGTGTAGTCGCTCATGTCGCCCTTCACCCACGCCGCATTGAACGCATCATTCACACTCGCGAGCATGTGCGTCATCGGCACAAGCGTCGGCCCCACGCCCACTTCCACTTCATCCCCAACTCGCGCGACTCGCGCCAAAAGCTTAATCCGATAACCAAATTCTGCCGCGTACTTTACATCCTCACCCGCCAAATTGCGAATGCCCCGCACATCCACATCCTCCACCTTCGGCTGGAACCCATACGCGAGCGCCGCCAAAATGCACGCCTTGTGCGCCGTGTCAAACCCATCAATATCCAACGACGGATTCGCCTCCGCATACCCCAGCTTCTGCGCATCCTTCAACACCTCATCAAACGGCAAACCCTCATTCTCCATCCGCGTCAAAATATAATTGCACGTGCCATTCAAAATGCCGTGAATCGATTCAATCTCATTCCCAGCCAAGCCCTCGCGCAACACGCGAATAATCGGAATGCCACCGCCGACCGACGCGCCAAAATAAATGTCGACGTTGTTCTTCGCGGCCGTTTCAAAAATCTCCTGACCATACTCCGCCAGCATCTTCTTATTGGCCGTCACCACACACTTGCCCGCATTCAGCGCCTCCAACACCAGCGTCTTGGCAATGCCCGTCCCGCCAATCGTCTCGACCACAATCTGCACGCTCGGATCCGCAATCACACTCTTCGAATCCGTCGTCAACACGCCCTCCGGCACCGCGATCCCACGGTCCGTCGTAATGTCAAGATCCGAAATCTTGCGCAAACAAATGTCGACGCCCAAACGCTTCGACATAATGTCGCGGTGCTTCAACAACCCATCCGCGACGCCCGCACCGACCGTCCCGAACCCAAGTATGCCAACGCCAATCTGCTTCATAATCTATCGTACCTTTCTCTTCTAATGGAGAAGCGTATATTATACACTTTTTTCGACCAAATTGCAATCCCCAACTTTACCGTCCCGCAAGATATGGATTGCCCCGCTTTTCAGCCCCAATCGTCGTCATCCCGCCATGCCCCGGCACCACCACCGTCTCATCTGGCAACACCGCCAATTTATCGAGCGACTTCATCAAAGCCTCCAAGCTCCCGCCCGGAAAATCCGTCCGCCCAACCGACCCCGCAAAAAGCGTGTCCCCCGTCAACACCAACTTGTCCGCGGCAAAATAATACGCACACCCACCCGGCGTGTGACCCGGCGTCTCCAACACTTCCACGCCCTTCAATTCGCGGCAATCCTTCACATTCTCCGGCATCCGAATCCCCACATAATCCGGCGGAAAACAATTCAGCGGATGCACCAAAATTGCCGCGTCCAGCGGATGCACATACACGCTCAACCCCTTATATTTCGCCTGCAACTCATTGATCGCACCAATGTGATCAAAGTGACCATGCGTCAAAAGAATCAATTCTGGCTCCAATCCCTTCTCAGAAAGATAAGCCTCAATCCGCGGCGCTTCTGCACCCGGATCCACAATCCACGCCTTCTGACCGCGCGCAAGAACGATGCAATTCTCTTGAAACGCACCAACTGGAAATATCTGGTAGTCCATAG
>CAVIVB010000189.1:0-3827 GCA_963645785.1 bacterium | reverse complement strand
GTCTCACACACATGCGCAATTGCCGCGACTTCCATATCCCTCAATCCAATCCCCATCTCCAAAAGTGCCGCGGCCTCATCCTCATCATTCGAAAACCTGTCCCCTGTTCCAAGCACCTCATCCCCGTCCCCAATTGGAATCTCCCGATCCTTTCGTTCATTCAAAACCCCGACCGCCGTCTGATTCAATTCTGCCAAATCAAAGTCGTACTCAATCGCGGCCCTCACCTCATAAATCTCGCCCACCTTCATCGTCCGCCGTAACCCACCAGCGACCCCAAAGTTGATAATTTCCCCTGGCTGAAACTCGCTCAGGGCCAATTGCGTCGCGGCCGCGGCATTATCTTTCCCAATCCCCGACACCACCACCGCGGCACTTTTCCCGCGCCACATCCCCCGCACAACGCGCCGACCCCACAGCACACGCTCGTCCCGCTCCTGCAAGTTCGAAATGATACATTCCGCCTCGCACCCCATCGCGATCACAAACGCAACATCGACCTTCTTCTCGCTCATACCGTCCCCCTTATGCCCCCGCGACCACCAGCCCCGCAAGACCCAACATAAACAAAACAAACATCGCCAAATTCAACAAATGTGCCGCGCGCGGCGCACCCTTGAACTCCTTCCAAATCAAAATCCCCCACAACGCCGAAACCAATGTCGCGCCCTGCCCCAGCGCATACGAAATCGCCTTCCCCGCCGCGCCCGCACATACAAATGACAACAGCGTCCCAAGCCCCCAAATGATTCCCCCAAGCGCCCCCACCAAATGAATCGGAAAACCACCCTTGAAATACGCCGCATAACTCACCTTCTCCCCCGCGACCGGATGCTTCATCGCCAACGTATTCCACACAAAGTTCGACACAAAAATCCCCACCGCAAAAATGAAAAATGCCGCGTACGGAGTCATCATCCCCGCCACCGGTTCGGCCGCGCCCTTCATAAAGCCCATATCCACCACCTTATTCACAAGCGGCGAAAACCACATCATCAGCAAACCCGCAACAACCGCCAAAATCAATCCCTTCCTCACACGCGCCGCATCGCTCGCCTCACCACACGCCGCCTGCCGAATCTTGAACGCCCGCGCATTGCACAAAATCGATGCCACAATCAACACAAGCCCCACAACAATCAACTCAAGCGACCCCTTCCCATCTTGCAAATAATTGAACACGGTCCCGCCCACCAAGGCAAGCCCCACGCCCACTGGAAATGCCACGCTCATCCCCGCGACAGAAATCGCCGCCGCAAGCAAAATATTTGACGCGTTGAACACAATCCCCGCCATAAACGGCCACAACCAATTCGTCCCAAAACTCGACTTCAAATTCGCGACAAATCCCCACGCCTGGCCTTCTCCCATCGACCCCGCCGTCAAGCCCATCAAAATCGAAAATACCAAAATCCCAATCACATAATCCCAATAAAACAATTCATACCGCCAGCTCTTCCCCGCCAGCTTCTGCGTGTTCCCCCAGCTCCCCCAGCAGAACATACACACCACACACAGCATCACCGCAAACGTATAATCTGTCACATAAAACATAATAAACTCCTTCTTATTTTAGTTGTTATTTTTCTTTATTTGTAAATCCTTACCGAATTTCCTTCCGCTTCGGAATGGAAGGTTGCGCCCCCTCGCGCGTCACCGAAATCGCGCTCGCCTTCTGCGCAAATTCAACCGCCTCAAAAGTGCCGCGCCCTTCCGCAAGTGCCACCGCAAACGCCCCATTGAATGTATCCCCCGCCGCCACGCAATCCACCGCCTTCACCTTCTTCGCCGGCACAACCTTCCCAATCTCATCCACATAGCACCCCTTCACGCCCATCGTAATCAACACATTCTTCACCCCGCGCCCCTTCAAAACTGCCGCGGCCTTCTTCGCCGTCCCCACATCCACAACCTTCACCCCCGTCAACAATTCCGCCTCCGTCTCATTCGGCGTAATCCAATCGAGACACTGATACACCTTCCGCGGCAATTTTGCCGCCGGCGCCGGATTCAATATCACCTGCACCCCCGCCTTGTGCGCAATTTCTGCCGCGGCCGCAACCGTCTCAATCGGCGTCTCCAACTGCAACAACAAAACTGCCGCGCCCTCAATCTCCTTCTTCAATGGCGCAATGTCCTTCTTCGACAACGTCCCATTCGCCCCCAACGCCACCGAAATCACATTCTGCCCCTTCTTATCTACAAGTATGAGCGCCGTCCCACTCGGCTCTTTCTTGTCCACAATAAGCCGCCCATCAATCCCTTCCTTCGCCATCCGCGCAATCGTATCGCGCCCAAACAAATCATCCCCCACCTTCGCAATGAAAACACACGCCCCCTTCTTCGCCGCAAGCCGCGCCACCGCGACCGCCTGGTTCGCACCCTTCCCGCCCGGATTCATCGCAAACACACCGCCACAAATCGTCTCACCCGGCTTCGGCAAATGCGTCCCACGAATCACCATGTCGGTATTCGTCGAGCCCAATACCACAATCTTCTTATCTGTTTTCATTTCTTCTCTCCTTTTAAAGAACTCCTCAGCGCATACATTTCCGCGCCCACCTTCTCCCACACCTCCCCCTTGTCAAATGCCCCCTCTCGCACCTGCACCTTCCCCAAACACTTCACACCCTCCTCCGCGGCAAAAACATCCCCGCCAGCAGCCCACAAAACTGCCGCGCACATACAAACCAAAACCTTCTCCAAAATCTGCATACTCTATATTATACCATATTCCGCGGCAAATTTCTGCCGCGATTCCTCATTTGTCCCCCATGCGTCCTTCATCGCGTCAGCAACCAACCCAAAGCCTCTTGCGATGCGTATGCCGGAATCCAAACCCCGTGGTCACACCCAGGAACTTCCGTGTAGCGGATGCGCCCATCAACCGCCCACAAGGCACTAACCATCTCACGCGAACGCGATACGGGAACCACGCTATCAACGGCACCATGCCACGCCCAAATCGGCACGTCACGAATCTTCCACGCCAAGTGCGTATCGCCACCGCCGCACACAGGCATCGCCGCCGCAAAAAACTTGGGACGCCGCTGAATTGCATCCCACGTGCCATAGCCGCCCATCGAAATCCCAGTCACATAAATACGCGACATATCAACGGACTCCTCGGCGCAAACCTTGTCCAAAAGCTCAAGCGCAAGCCCCATAACCTCCGACGGCTTCTCCTTCATGCGATGCGACATATCCCCCCACGGCGTCTCAACCCACTGCTGACCGGGCGGCACCTGACCCGCAACGAAATACCCCTCAATCCCCTTCTCGCGCATATAACGCAAAATCGGTTCCGCGCCCCACTGGAGCTGGCTCACATTGTTCGTGCCGCGCTCGCCCGCGCCATGGAAAAGAACGACAAGCGGATACTTCTTGCCCGCCTCAATCTTCGCCGGCGCCGCCCAACGATAAAGTAGCACCTTCCCGGCCGCATTCGTATAGGCGCGCGGCTCCGTCCAACCCGCCGCAATCTGAAGCGGCGTCGGTTTCGCCGCGTCGTCCTCATCCGCCCACGCAAAAACCGCCCCACAAAAAACCGCCGCGACCACTGCCGCGCGCTTCAACCAACTCTGCTTCATTTACGCATCTCCTTTATTTCCTAGGCTTTCAGCCCTTCGGCCACCCGCCGAACAAACCTACTCCACCCAAGACGTCACATATTATACCATTTTCTTTTATTCCCTGTCAAGTAGGATAATGAAGGATTATAAAAACTGCCGCGCCCCAACTGTCCCGCGTTTTGCCGCAGCCGCAATCTACACGGCTAAAACAGCCCAAATCAATCCCCCGGCACAATCGCCCCCAACCCCTTCAAC
>CAVIVB010000188.1:0-3838 GCA_963645785.1 bacterium | reverse complement strand
CAGCCCCCGCGCCCCCGCGAAGGTGAGGACAGGCTTTTGGGGCAAGAGGCAATGCCCGCAAAGACAAGCGCGATGAACACACCGCGAAGAGAGACATTGGCGAAAGGCGATGATTGAGCCGCGGCGGAGCGGGGCGCGGCGGATTTTGAGAGGGGTTGAAAGTTGGGCGGGAATATGGTATAATATGCGGCATTGAAAATCTTGAAAGGTTTAGGCGTTATGAAGAAGTTTATGTTTATTCGGGTTTGCGCAATTCTTGGGATTGGCGCGGCGGTTTTGTCCGTTGGGGCGAAGCCATTGGATAATTTGGGGAATGTGCGGCTGAGGGGTCCGTTGGGTGAGAAGTTGGAGAAGATGATTCAGCATCGCGTGGTGGATATCGACATTGATTATTTGGTGGCGACTTTCAAGGAGAAGACGGAGCGGCATGGTTGGTGGCAGACGGAATTTTGGGGGAAGTTTATGCATGCGGCGGAGGCGTATCAGGTGTATGAGCCGTCGGAGGAATTGAAGGGGAAGATTGGGCGTGGGGTGGAGGCGATATTGGCGTCGCAAGAGGCGGATGGGTATATTGGGAATTATCCGGAGGAATTGCGGTGTGGGGAAGGATGGGATGTGTGGGGGATGAAGTATACGATGCTGGGGTTGTTGCATCATTATGATGCGACGGGGGATGTGCGGTGTTTGGGGGCGGCGAAGAAGTTGTGCGATTATGTGATTCGTGAGATTGGGCCGGGGGGTCGGCGCGGGGTTGAATTGTGGCAGACGGGGAATTGGAGTGGGATGCCAAGTTCGTCCATTTTGGAGCCGGTGGTGTGGCTTTATGAGCGGACGAAAGAGAAGAAGTATTTGGATTTTGCCGCGTATATTGTGAAGGGGATGAGTGAGCCGGAGGCGGGTCCGCGGCTAGTGGATTTGGCGTTGAAGGGGGTGAGTGTGGCGGATCGGAATGGGTATGGGAACAAGGCGGAGACGGGGGGCGGATATGTGAAGAAGCATAATCGGTGGAAGGCGTATGAGATGATGAGTTGCTATCAGGGGATGTTGGATTATGCCGCGATTGTGGGGAGGGAGGATTTGAAAAGTGCCGCGGTGAAGACGGCGGAAGATATTGTGAAGGAAGAGGTGATGTTGTCGGGCGGGTGTGCGTCGTCGGAGGCGTGGTTTCATGGGGCGCGGAAGCAACATTTGCCGTTTCAGAATTTGCAAGAGACGTGTGTGACGACGACGTGGATGAGGTTTTGTGAGAAGTTGTTGGAGGTGACGGGCGAGGCGAGATGGGCGGATGAGATTGAGCGTACATTTTACAATGTGTATTTGGGGGCATTGAAGGGTGATGGGACGAAGTTTACGGCGTATGTGCCGATGAATGGGGATCGTTCGGAAGGGATGCATCATTGCTTTATGCATACGGATTGTTGTTCGGCCAATGCGCCGCGCGGGTTTTTGTGTTTTTTGAAGGAGTTGTTTTATGTGAAGGATGGCGCGGCGGTTTTCAATTTTTATGCGTCGTCGAATGTGAAGGGGAAGTTGGCGAATGGGAAGGATGTGGCGTTTGAGATGTATTCAATTTATCCGCGGGAGAATTATGTGAGGATTGTGAGCCATACGGAAGGGGTGGGAAAAGTGCCGCTGAAGGTGAGGATTCCGGCGTGGGCAACGAAGGGCGTGAAGGTCGAATTGAATGGGAAAGAGCTGACGGGAATGAAGGCGGGGACGTATTTTACGATTGAGCATGAATGGAAATTGGGGGACGTCGTGTGGATGGAATTTGAGATGCCGGTTGTGGCGCACACGATTGCGGACCGGCCGGCGGTGGCGCCGGGGCCTTATGCGGGGGCGAATGCGAAGGCGGAAGTGAAGCCGCATTATGTGGCGTTTACGAGGGGGCCGATTTTGCTGGCGCGGGATAGTCGGTTTGGTGATGGGGATTTGATGGAGGTGTTTCGCGAGGGGTCGGTGGCCGATGGGCAGGTGATGGAGAATTTTGCCGCGGTGAGGGTGCCGAATGATGAGATTTGGATGACGTTTAATGCGGTGTTGCCGATTGGGGGGCATACGGAAAATCCGGAAGCGCGGAATCTGTCGGCTGTGACATTTTGCGATTTTGCAAGCGCGGGGAATTTGTGGCGGCGCGGCAATTATTATCGGACGTGGTTCCCAATTGAGTGGGGTCCGACGGAATAAAAAAAAAGAAGGAGAGAGAAATGAAAAACATATTTTGTGTGGGCGTTGGTATTCTATTTTCCGCGGCAGTTTTTGCGGCGGAGGTGAAGGTTGATTTTGGGAAGGTGCTTGGGCCGGTCAAGCCGGTGAATGGTGTGGGGCAACCGCCGCGGCAGGGTAACATCAAGTATTTGCGCGAGGCGCACATCCCCTATTCGCGTTTGCATGATGTTGGCGGGGCTTATGGCGGGATGATTTTTGTGGATATTCCGAACCTCTTTCGCAATTTTGACGCGGACGAGAACGACCCGAAGAACTACGATTTTGCGTACACGGACGACCTCTTGAAGGCGCTTGTGGACTGCGGGATTGAGCCATTTTACCGCCTTGGTGTGACGATTGATAACAACGCGAAGCATGGCTTCCCGCCTTACCACATTGAGCCGCCGAAGGACTTTGCCAAGTGGGGGCGCATCTGCGAACATGTCATTCGCCACTACACGGAAGGCTGGGCGAATGGCTACAAGTGGAAAATCACGTATTGGGAAATTTGGAATGAGCCGGAGAACCATCCCGACCCGAAGCAGAATTCGATGTTCCGTGCGCCATTTTCCGAATATATGCGCCTCTATGGGACGGTGGCGCCGTATCTGAAGGCGAAGTTTCCACATCTCAAGATTGGCGGCTACGGGAGCTGTGGATTCTACGCGGGGGTTGGCGCGAAGCATGTGGCCGCGGCAAATTCGTCGCCGCGTTTGCAGTATTTTGTGACGTGCGCACGCGAATTTTTGGAGGCGGCACGCAAGAATAATTGGCCGCTCGATTTCTTCTCGTATCATTCGTATTCGGATCCAAAGGAGGCGATGCGTCAGGTGCGGTTTGCGGACGAGCTTTTGAATGAGTTTGGATTCACGCGTGAGAAGTGTGAGCGCATTTACAACGAGTGGCTTCCGTATGTGGCGCAGGAGAATTTGGGCTCGGCTTTGCAGGCGGCGGGCGTCGCGGCAGAATTGATTGGGCTGCAGAATGGTCCGTGCGATGTGGCGTGTCTTTACGATGCGCGCGTGGGGATTGGGCCGTATGCGCCGCTTTTCAATCCGCTGACTTATTTGCCGTACAAGGCGTATTATGCGTTTACGGCGTTTGACGAGTTGCGTCAGCGTGGCAGGGCGGTCGCGGCAGAAATTACGGGCGCGGAGGACGTGTATGTGGCGGCGGCGGATGGAGAGAAGGGCGCGGCTGTTATGCTTGCCAATGATTCGGACCGGGAGGTGCCGCTTGTGTGCGATTTTGGTGGACGCGAGGTGCGGGAAGTTCGTCTGACGGATAAGGCGCGGACGGATGAAAAGGTGGCGCTTCCCGCGGCACTTCCGCCGCGTTCCTTCTGCGTGGTGCTTCTTTCCGCACGCTAAGATCGCGGCACACAAAGCCGCCGCCCGCTCCTCATTCTGGTTTTTTGTTCTATGGGCGCGAATCGTTGTGAAGGTGCCGTGGCAGATTTTTGCGCGAAACTTGGCAAGAGTTTGCGCGAAACTTTGCAAAATTTGGGGCAAATTGAGGGGCAATCGTGGGGCCGTTGGGATTGGATTCATTCACCGTGGTGAACGGATTCATTCGCCATTGGAAATGAATTCATTCGCCGTGGTGAATGATTTTGTTCACCGTTGGGAAT
>CAVIVB010000187.1:2471-3875 GCA_963645785.1 bacterium | reverse complement strand
CCCCCTTTTCCACCCCCACAAAACCCCCTTTTCAGGGGCACGAAAATACCCTTTTTCACCCCTCAAAAACCCCCTTTCCCACCTCCCCCTCAGATACCCCCTTCCATTTTCACCTCAAATATGGTATAATACTCTCCTCTCTTCAGAAAGGACTTATCAAATGGACAATCAGCTTGAACCGATTACGCTCAACACGTTCAACAAGATATTGGAAAAAGACATCGCGGTCACTCGCGATCTTGAAAACTACCTCGATGTCAAATATTCCGTCATCGACACCTGCCTCACGCTCGCCAACCTCTGCCTTGACCTTGAAACCATAAACCCCGAATGCGCCGCCTACACCAAACAACGCATTCAAGACTACTACACCGAATGCGAAGCCAAACTCAACAAAGCCTTCACCTTCCATACACCCCTTTCATTCAGCTTTGACGACCTCCCCAAACTCAAAACACAACTCACCAACATCAAAGCCGCCACGGCCGACATGCTCGCCCTCTCGCGCGACGCCGCCGCAGCCATCAAGCGCTACCCTGAACTCCTCTATACGCTCCACACCATGCGCGAAAAAGGTGTTCCGACCGATGATATCGACGCGTCCATCAAAAACACAGAAGCCGAACTCGAAGAAGCCCTCGCCTCAAAAACCTTTCCAAATGAGTGCTTCAAAAAGTTCATCTGCAACCTGAATTTCTACCGCATCCAAGTCCAAAAACTTGAACACTGGATCTATCAAAAAGCTGGCGAAACATCCATCAACATCAACCCACAAACCATCCAGTCTCTATTCGCAGACCAAATGATGAAAATGTGGGAAAAAGCCTCTGAAAAAGGCGCGGCAAAAGCCCTCGATAAGCACGCCAAAAAACAACGCGGCCCTCTCCGCAAATCAGGCGCAGGCAAAAAACCAACCTTCGATACTCTCGACCTCCAATGCAAAGAACTTTGGAACCTCTACCTCGAAAATCCCACAAAGGACCCACACGACTACGCGCGCAAAATCCTAAACGATTCAAAGTGGAACGAGGCGAAATATAAAAAAGATAATCCTTACCTCTACACACCCAACATGACGGAGGAAGCCAAAAGAACCGTTCGCAAAAACCTCATCAAACGTTTCATCACATGGTGCAAAACAAACGGCAAAGGCGACCCCTTCCCCCAAAAATAACCTCTAACAACCCAAAATAATCTGCCGCGGACCGAATAAAACGCCCTATTCGGTCCGAAATCTTTCATTCTTTTCCTCTTCATCATCCCCTTATTTTACTAGGGTTTGATGCACTCCGCGGCAAAATTTCTGCCGCGCTCTCTCTTTTTCCGGACCGAATAAATTGGTCCGCCATGCTATAATATCCACCATCGAACGAAATTGTCGCATGTCGCGATGATGGGTAGTCG
>CAVIVB010000187.1:0-2461 GCA_963645785.1 bacterium | reverse complement strand
TTTCACTCTTTTTGCTCACTTATGATAGAAAGTTCAACCAACACGCTTTCTCGATTGAAGTAATTAGTACGTAGGGGCATAAAAGCTTCTGAAAAAAGTTGGAAGCACAACCCCTTCTCAATCGAAGTAATTAGAATGGTGGGGCATGGTGCCTCGCCGCCAAGTCAAAGTCAATTTATGAAAGGTACACAAAAATGAACAAAGTAATGAACAACAAAAAAACAAAGAGAGAGACCACCAAGGTCTATCCCAATCCAGGCAACATGCCGGAAGGCCTCTTGAATGTGCCGGGCTTCGTCTCGGACCTCAAGAATTACACCCTCCGCACCGCGCCCTACCCGAACGAGGTCCTCGCCTTCTCAGGCGCCCTCACCATGCTCGCCCACCTCTCGGGCCGCAACTTCCGCGACAGCCACAACTTGAGGACCAACCTCTATCTGCTCGCCCTCGCGGACTCCGGTGTCGGCAAGGATTACCCGCGCAAAGTCAACCTCAACCTCGCCACCGCCCTCAACATCATGCCCACCATGGCGGACCGCTTTGCCTCGGCTGAAGGCCTCGAAGACGCGCTCCTCTTCCACCCCACCAGCTTCTTCCAAGTTGATGAAGTGGACACACTTTTTGCCGCGCTCAATGAACGCAAAAAAGATGCCGCGCAAGAAAAAATTTACGGCGCGCTCCTTCAATTTGCGACCTCGGCCGACACAACCTACGCCTTGCGCAAAAAGGCTATCGGACAAAACGGCAACAAGTCAACCGCCTTCGAAATGGCGCGTGCGCGTGGCATCCACGAACCGCATCTGACCCTGCTCGGCAACGCGATTCCAAAGTACCTCTACGCGGCACTTTCCGAACGCTCAATGGAAAATGGGCTTATCTCGCGCACGCTCGTCCTGGAAGCGGGCCCACGCGGCGCGGCTGGCACGCCTCACATCGAGGCCTTCCCACCGGAGCTCCTCGGCCAGGCCTATGCCCTCGTCAAGCGCGGCGGTTTTGAAGGCCTCAATTTGATGGGTCCCATAAATCCCGCCCAGCCCACATTCGAGGAATCGCGCGAACCCTTCACCGTGCCCGACACGCCCGAAGCGGCCACCTTGCGCATGCAAATCACAGCCCAAGCCGAAGCCAACTACACCGCGGCAGAAACAACGGCGGAGCGTGCCCTGTGGTCTCGCGCGGCAGAAAAAGCCGCCCGCCTCGCGCTCCTCTACGCCATCAGCGAAAACGTGAACTCGCCGATAATATCTGCCGCGGCCCTTCAATGGGGCTGGACCTTATCCGAGTTCGCGACCCGCAAGATGCTCTACAACGCGAGCGTGTACGTTCATAACAATGAATTCGACGCCCAACGCCAAAAAGTGATTCGCATCCTAACGGAAGCGGGCGAATCCATGAGCCACAGCGAGCTCCTACGCAAAATGCGCATTGACTCCGACTCCTTCCGCAAAGTGATTAACACGATGTTGGAAAGCGAAGAGTTGGTGGCTGAGCCGACCGCGCATGGGTTTCGCTACTTGCTAGGCTGAGCCTAACTTTCACCAACTTTCACACAAAAAGCGTGAAAGTTAAATGGGGAGATATGTAGTAGTAATATAAATAATATATATTAATCTTATTATATATCTCCTCTCTCTTCTTAACATTCACAATCTTCACATACCCCCTCATATATAATTTCCCATGTGTACTCGCGTGAAAGTTGTGAAAGTTGGAACTGTTGTCTTATAACAACAAAAATATTGTGTATGTTGTTAACATTTCATAAATTAACTCAACATTAACTTTCACACACTTTGTGTGAAACATGTGAAAGTTGGAGACCGTTGCCACCCCCACCACCATCGAACTTCTCAAAATCTTTATGTTCTCTTGCGGCTAAAATTAATCCCCTCGGGACGCACCATCTACAAAAGACATACACCGCGGCAATTTTACCACGGTGTATATCTCTTATTTATAAGCATCTCACTTAGATGAGCGAGAGATAGAGCTTCTCGATATCTTTGACGGTGCAATCGCGCGGGTTACCTGGACGGCACGCATCGGCGTAGGCCGACTTGGCCAAGAACGGCACATCCTCTTTCTTGAGGACGCCCTTCAAGTTCGCCGGAATCCCAACGTCCTTCGAAAGCTTCTCAACCGCCGCGATCGCCGCCTTACGCGCATCCGCGATCGACTTCTTTTCAACACCCTTGACGCCCATCGCAATCGCGATCTGACGATACTTATCGCCCGTCTTTGTCGCGTTGAACTTCATCGCCGTCGGCAACAAAATCGCGCACGCCTTGCCATGCGGCATATCATAGAGCGCGCTCAAACCATGCGCCATTGAGTGGTCAATGCCAAGCCCGACATTCGAGAAGCCCATGCCCGCGATGTACTGACCAAGCGCCATGCCTTCACGACCCGCCGGCTTGTTCGCCACCGCATCACGCAAGCTCTTCGAAATGAGACGAATCGC
>CAVIVB010000186.1:0-3883 GCA_963645785.1 bacterium | reverse complement strand
TCCATTGTGACAAGTGCGAGAGTTGGCGTCACGAAATCAAAATCGCGTGGCCACGAGCCTGGCAAAAGCGAGCGCGCAACTTCTTTCAACTGGCCTGTCGCCTCGTCATAATCAAATGTGACAAGCGAATTTTCGCCGCGGTTGGAAATGACGATGCGCTTCATGTCGGGCGTCAAACGAAGAGCCGCGGCCAAGTCTTGATCGTTTCCCCGCGGCACTTTTCCTTTCGGCAAAGTCGAAACTTGATCGCGCGCGACAAATCCTTTTTGCGCATCCCACGAATACGTCCCGAGCAAGTTGCCCAGCTCAAAAAGGACAAACGCGAGGCGACCATTGGGATGGAACAGCATGTGCCGCGGCCCCGCGCCTTTTGGCTCCGTCTTGAAAACGGCCGCGGATGGATACGTCACGATTTCATCAAGCCCCAAATCAACGACGCAAAAAGATTGGCCATCGGGCGTGGGCAAGGCTTGGTGACAATGCGCCGCATTTTGCCGCGGCAGATTGGGTCCGCTCCCTTTCAATTGGTAGGACGTGACCGCGGCAAATTTTCCATTCGTGACCGCGACAAAACCGCCGCGCCCATTCGAATAATCGGCCCAATTCACTTGGGCTCCAGAAGGCATAATTGAAATGTGGCATGGCGTTCCATTGAGCGAAACGAAGTCCACCTTGGAAAGTGCCGCGCCCTTTATTTGATACGATTCAATCCCGCCTTGTGCGCACGTATAGAGGAAGCGCCCATCACTCGAGAGGGCTTGATAAATGGCTTGCTGCGTGGGATACGACGCGAGGGTTTTGAGCGCGTGTGTTTTTTCGTTGAGCTCAAGCGTGTAGAGGCCATTCGTATGGGCCGAATCGGTGTAGCAGCCGAGCGAAAGGATGAGGGCAAAGAGTGTGATCATGGCGCGGCGTCCCCTTCTGCTTGGGGCTTTTCGCCGCGGCAGAATTTTGGATTGTTGCCCGCGATGACGAGCGCGACTTCGCCTTTGACTTTCGCGTTGGCGTATTCCTTCACGAGGTCGGACAGGTAGCCGCGCGAAACGCGTTCGTGAAGTTTCGTGAGTTCAATGCAGACGGCCGCTTCGCGATCGCCAAGGGCGTCCAAGGCCGCGGCCAAAGTCGCCGCAATGCGGAATGGGGACTCGTAGCAAATGAGGGTGTGTTCCTTGTCGCGATCTTCGGCGAACCAATTGCGGAGGGCGCCGGGGCCGCGCGGCGGAAAGCCACGAAATGTGAAGGAGCTCGTCGAAAGGCCGCTCATGAGAAGCGCGACGTTGACGGCACTCGCGCCAGGAATGATTTCGTAAGGGACGTTCTCTTGGGCGCATGTGCGAATGAGGCGATAGCCAGGATCGGAAATGCCCGGATAGCCGCCGTCGGAACAAAGGACGACTTCGGTGCCTGCTTGCACGGCGTCGATGATGCGGCGTGTGATGCGCTCTTCATTGCCTTGGCGATACGAAATCATTTCGGGGCGCGGCACGCCAAAGTGCGTCAGGAGTTGCCACGTGCGGCGCGTGTCTTCACAGGCGATGAGCGCGGCAGTTTTGAATGCGTCCAACGCGCGCGGCGAAAGGTCCGCGAGATTTCCGATAGGGGTCGCAACAACATGCAGCATGGCGGCGTGAGTCCTTTTATTGGGCGATGCGATCGCGCTTTAGGAAGGCGACGCGTGCGACGAGAATAACGGCCGCGCCAATCGCATAGACAAGCGCAAGCGAGGCGAGCCCCGCCGACATCGTGAAGTGTTCTTTCGTCCAGCCAAGGACGGTCGGCGAAAGCGAACCAAACACAAACGCAATACACATCATGATGCCCACGCCCGATGCGTGATAACGCGGATTCACCACATCAAAAAAGGCCGCCATCATATTCGAATCATAAACGCCGCGGAAGAGACCAAACAATCCCATCGCCACGCAACACGTCGTGAACGAGCCCGCCTTCGCCATCCACCAAATGAATGGCACCGCAAGCGCGAGACCCAGCACATTGAGCTCCATACGAATTCCGGGCCGCGTCTTCACCACGCGATCGCCAAAGCGGCTGCCAAGCATAATGCCAATTGCCGCGCCGAGGTAGTGCCACAACACCGCATGAAAACCTGCCGCGCCTTTCGTCACCGCAAATGTCTCCTGCAAATAATTCGGCATCCAAATCTTGAAACCGACATCCACATACACCCACATGCCCAATCCAACCGACAAGCAAATCGCGGATGGATTCGCAAGAACGGCGCACAACGCCTCCTTCAAACTGGGCTTCGCCGACGCATTGGCCGTCACGACAGGCGGCGTATCTTTCAAGAAGAACAAAAGGATAAGCGACCACGCGAGGCCAATCCCGCCCAAAATCCAAAATGGCCAACGCCACCCTTCACCGCCACGCCCCGCGCACCAACCGGCAATGCCGCCGCACCCCACAATGCCCACGTACAATCCTAGCTGCAAAATCGAAAGCGCCGTCGCGCGCGATTCCTTATGCAACTGCGAAATGAGCGATGTCGCGGATGGATAATAAAACGTCTGACCAAATCCATTCAAGATGCCATACGTAATCACCAGCATTCCAATCGTCGCGATGAAACCCGAAAGGAAAATGCCCAAGCAGAAAATCGCGACGCCAATCGTCACCATCCATTTGCGTTTGAAAATATCCGCGGTTAGTCCTGCGAACGGCACGCAAATCCCATACATCAATGTAAACACCGTTCCAACGACGCCCGCCGAAACTGCGTCCGCACCCGTCGTATCGCGAATCGACGAAAGAAGCGGGCCATAAACTTGCCGCGTCCCTTGCTGCAAGAAAAATGCCACCCACAACAACGCGAGCGCCGTCCATTTATAATCGAGTTTCTTCATGTCGTATTTCCTTATCTCTTATGACCAAATCTCAACTTGAGCGCGATGCGAATCGATTCTGTCGCGATGCCCGGCGTAATTTTCGAATACCCCTTCGCACGGTCCGTAAACGTAATTGGAATCTCGCGAATCATGCCGCCCGCCTTCCACGTCCGATGATTCATCTCAAGCTGAAAAGAATACCCCGCGCTCTCCACCGTCGCAAAATCAATCTTCTCGAGAATCGACTTCTTCCAACACTTGAAACCGCCCGTCGGATCGCGCAAAGGCATGCCCGTCACCGTGCGAATAAAAATGCCGCCCGCCCGCGAAATAAACCGCCGCGAGAAAGGCCACCCTGGCGTCGCGCCACCTTTCACATAGCGCGAGCCAATCACCAAATCCGCATCCTCCGCAATCAACCGCGGCACATCTTTTGGATCGTGACTAAAGTCGCAATCCATCTGCACAATCTTCTCCGCGCCCATCTCGAGCGCCTTCTGAAACCCTGCCACATACGCGCGCCCCAACCCTTCCTTCTTCACGCGATGCAAGCAATGAATCCGCCCCTCACCCTTGCGCATCTCCTCAATCACATCGCCCGTCCCATCTGGCGAATTATCATCGACGAACAAAAGTTCAATCTCCTCGCCCTGCGCCAAAACTGCCGCGGCCATCGCCCGCACATTGTCCTTCTCATCGTACGTCGGTATCACAACAATCGTTTTCATTTCACCGCCTCAAAAATCTTTTCGGGCGCACACATCCGCCCCTGGCCCTTCACGCCGCACGCAAGCTCGCCATCCTCCGGCTCCACAATCTTCACGCCGCGCGCCGCGAGCACCTTCAAATTCTCCTGCGTCGCCACGCTCTCCCACATCCCCACATTCATCGCCGGCGCCACAATAATCGGCGCCTTCGTCGCCAGCAATGTTGCCGTCAGCAAATTGTCCGCAATCCCCGCGCGCATCTTCGCAAGCGTGTTCGCCGTTGCCGGCGCCACCACCACAACATCTGCCGCGTCCGCCAATGCAACATGC
>CAVIVB010000185.1:0-3918 GCA_963645785.1 bacterium | reverse complement strand
GCGGGAGCTCGGGGAATTTTTTGCGTCGGGCTATTGGACGATGAGCGAAGATGACAAGCAGGAAATGCCGCGGTTCATTGAATGGTTGACGACGACGAGCGATGGAGATTTGGATTCGTATGAGAATGGATTGCCGCGGAGTGTGCTGACGTGTCCGGGGGAAGAATGCACGGGGCGGAAGTGTCCTTATTATTCGCGGTGTTTTGTGTATCGGGCGCGGAAGGAGGCGTTGGAGGCGAATCTTGTTATTGCCAACCACGCGCTGACGTTGGCGGACGCGACGAATCCGGGCGGAGGGATTTTGCCGCAGTATGGGCGGCTTATTTTGGATGAGGCGCACAATTTGGAAGATGTGGCGACGGAGTATTTTAGTGCGGAGTTTTCGAGGATTGAATTGAATCGGATATTGAATCGGTTGCAGCGGCGGGGGCGTGGGAAGAAGGCGCGGCCGGGTGGGGTGCTGGCGACGATTGAGCGGCAATTGCAGAAGGGGATGCTGGCGGAATTGGATGTGGCGGGTCGAGTGGGGGCGCTGTTGAAGGATTCGGCGAGTTTGATTGTGCGGGTTGTAAATGCCGCGGATGAGCTATTGGATGTGACGGCGAGGTTGCTCGGGCCAGTCGCTGGGAATGGTGCGCATGAATTGGTGCGGTATCGCGTGAAAGAGATGGGCGAGGAACGGGCGCGGCAGTTTTCGGTGCATGGGATTTTCAAGACGTATGAGGAGGATGATTGGGATGAGGAAGTGCTTTTGAGGGCGCAGATGGCGTTTGAGGAAGTGGTGTCGAAGCTCGTTGTGACGTTGCATGATTTGCGGGATACGTTGAATGGTTCGGCGCCCGAAGGGGAGTTCAATTATTTTGCGGATTCGGCGATGCAAGTGGGGGGCGCGGCAGAAAGTTTGGTTGCGTTTGTCAATGAGGTGAATTTTGTTTTGAGTGGGGAGAAAGAGACGCACGCGTATTGGATTGAGAAAGTGCCGCAAGTGAAGCGGGCGGCGTATGTGCGGCTTGTCGCGGCACCTTTGTCGGTGGCGGATGAGTTGCATAAGTGTTTATACGATGTGAAGGATTCGGTGGTACTGTCGTCGGCGACGTTGCGGGTGGGGAATGATTTCAAGTATATGATTCGGCGGCTTGGGTGCAAGGAACGGTTTACGTCGTTGGTGGCGGCGAGTCCCTTCAATTATTTGGAGCAGGCGTTGATTTTGGCGAGCGATTATTTGCCGGACCCAGCGGTGAATATGGAAGGATATGCCGCGGGGCTTGCGGGGATGATGAAGGATTTGTTTGTGAAGACGGCGGGGCGGGCCTTGGTGCTGTTTACGAGTTATGAGATGATGCAACGCGTGGCCTCGCACGTGCGGGCGGCACTTTCCGCGGCAGATTTTGAATTGATTGTGCAGGGCGAAGGGATGAGTCGCGAGGCGATGACGCGGGCGTTGAAGGAAAAGGAACGCGTTGTTTTGTTTGGGGCGCAGTCGTTTTGGGAAGGGGTTGATGTGGCGGGCGAGGCGCTGAGTTGTGTGATTTTGGCGCGGCTCCCATTTGCACAGGTGGGCGACCCGATTGTGGAGGCGCGGAGCGAGAAGATTGCGCGTGAGGGCGGAAGCGCGTTTCGGGATTATTCGCTGCCGGAAGCGGTGATTCGTTTTCGCCAAGGATTTGGGCGCTTGATTCGTACGCGGCGCGATCGAGGGGTGGTTGTCATCACTGATCCGCGGCTTGTGACGAAGTCGTATGGGGCTATTTTCAGGCGTTCTTTGCCCACGACGGTGCATACCGTGACGGACGCGGCAGATTTATTGGGGCGGGTGGACGAGTTTTTCGGCGGATAAAAAAGTAGAAAAAAGTGCCGCGGAAGGGTTGACTTGAGTGGGTAAAATATGGTATAATATACGGCTACTGAAAGGTATAGAAGATTAATGAACATACTGATTGGGTTTTTGTACGTCGTTGAAGTGATTGTCTGCTTGCTGTTGGCGCTGGTGGTAATGCTCCAGAAGCCGAAAGAAGGCGGGCTGGGCGGCGCTATTGGTGGCGGCATGCTTGAGGCGTCTTTGGGCGCGGATGCGGGCAATGTCCTCATCAAGACGACGGCCATCTTGGGCGCGATCTTCCTCGCGAACACGCTCGTTTTGGCGCGTTTGACGTCGACGGTCAATTCGAAGTCGATTATGGCGCACGAGGCTGAGCCTGTTCCGATGCAGCAGCAGGCGGCACCGGCGCTCCCGGCTCCCGCGGCACTCCCGGCAGAGGCGCCAGCTCTCCCAGCTGAGGCGCCAGCTCTCCCAGCTGAGGCGCCGGCACTTCCTGCGGCGGCTAAGTAAAGAAGGTGTTTTCATGAAGGTTCTCGTCACAGGCGGCTCAGGGTTCCTGGGCATCAATTTGATTCGTCATCTTCGCACGAAGGGGGTCGAAGAAATCCGCGTACTTGATATTGCGGACTTTGATTATCCTGAGAAGAATGAGCCGTGGCTGAAGTTCACGCTGGGCGATGTGCGCGATGTCGCGGCGGTCGAGAAGGTAACGGAAGGGTGCGATGTGGTGGTGCATTGCGCCGCGGCACTTCCCCTTTATAGTGAAGAGGATATTCGTACGACGGAGGTCGATGGCTGTCGTAACGTGTTGAATGCCGCGCGCAAGTTCAAGCTTGACCGCATGATTCAGATTTCTTCGACGGCTGTCTATGGCGTTCCGAAGAAGCATCCGATTTACGAAACCGACCCGATGGTGGGCGTTGGGCCTTATGGCCACGCGAAGATTGACGCGGAAAATATCTGCCGCGAAGCCATCAAGGATGGGTTTTGCGTGTCCATCATTCGGCCGAAGAGCTTTGTTGGGCCGGAGCGGCTCGGCGTCTTTGCGCTCTTCTATGATTGGGCGTATACGGGCCATGGCTTCCCCATGATTGGTAGCGGCAACAACCGTTATCAGTTGATGGATGTCGATGATTTGGATGATGCAATTTGGTCCGCGATGACGTATCCGAAAGATGTCGTCAATACGGAATTCAACATTGGCGCGAAGGAATTTACGACGATGAAGGAAGACTACCAAGCCGTCCTCGATCGTGCGGGCCATGGCAAGAAGATTCGCGGCATGCCCGTTGCGCCACTCATCTTTATTCTCCGCATTTTGGAGAAGCTTCATCTTTCGCCTTTGTATCCGTGGGTTTACGAAACGGCGTCGACCGATTCGTTTGTCTCGATTGAGAAGGCGGAAAAGCTTTTGGACTACAAGCCGAAGTATTCGAACAAGCAGGCGCTCGTGCGGAATTACGATTGGTACGTGGCGCATTTGTCGGAGTTCAAAGGCAAGTCAGGCGTGTCGCATCGCGTGCCTTGGAAGCAAGGAATGCTGGCGGTCGCGAAGCTTTTCTTCTAACAGAAGGCGGGGACAAAAGTGCCGCGCATTTCTGTGATTATTCCAACGTACAACCGTGGCGACATGGTTGTTCGTTGCGTTAAGAGTGTCCTCGCGGCAGATTGGGATGACCTTGAAGTTATCGTTGTTGATGATTGCTCGCCTGATGATACGCGCGAAAGAATTGCCGCGGAATTTGCCGCGGCGAAAAACATTCATTACCTTCGCAACGAACGCAATTCATTTCAGGCTGTTTCACGTAATCGCGGCGCGGCCGTTGCGACGGGCGACTACTTCTTCTTCCTTGATGATGATAACATCGTTGACGCGGCAATCTTCAAGGAGATGATTGCGGTTTTTGCCGCGCAGGCGAAGGCGGGGCTCGTCGCACCAATGTCGATTCATCAACGGCCCGGACAAGAGAATTTGATTTGGGCTCTTGGATGCGATTTCAATCGTTGGACGTCGCAGCCAAAGAATCGTTGTGAGAACCTTCCACTCGCGCAATTGCCTGCTGAGCCGACCGTCTATCCGACGACGTATAGTCCGAATG
>CAVIVB010000184.1:0-3921 GCA_963645785.1 bacterium | reverse complement strand
GTGATGGCGTGACGAGTGAGAATGCGAAGACGAAAGTTTTGACGGTGACGATGGATGGCGCGAAGGTGGTGAAGTGCTGGTTTAACCGTGCGTGGAAACTCATTGACGGGAGGAAGGACGTGACGCTGCTTGGGTATTTTACGAAGCGGTGGGCTGCAGTTAATGTTTATGTGCTTTTTGATGGATGTTATGCGTTTACATGGCCTGGGAGAGCTTCGTCCACGGAAGTTTCTTTGCCCGAAGGTGCGTATGGTGGTTCAGCGACGGAGCTTTCAAAGGGTGGGCGTATCAATTTTACGACGGATATTTATATGAGCGAGAAGAATACCCAAGCGAAGTGGGTGAGGTTGAGTAATTTTGCTACGTCGCTGGGCGCGGCGGAAGCGGTTTATGGGGAGAATATTACGGCGATGTGGTCCATGCCGTCGTGGCCGAATTTGGTGCATGTGGAAGGCGTGCGGGAGACGAAATCGAGTTTCGCGCCGAGTGTGAACGGTTCGCCTGTGACGAACAATGTGATGGATTTGATTCCGGCGCAGGCGACGAGTATTCCGTCCGGTGCGTTTTATGGGACAAAGGTGTGTGGGGATGTTGTGGACTTGCCGTATGTGACCAAGATTGGCGGCGCTGCGTTTGCGGGGACGCCGATTGTGGAGGTGGTTGCAACGAATGCCGCATTGAAGGATCTTCGGAACAGGGCGGGGACGCCGAGCGGGAATGCGTTTAATAAAATGTCGAAGTTGCAAACAGTTGTGATGTGCGCCACGAATTTGACGGAAGGAATAACGGGCGATTTTGCATTGCCGAAGATTCCGAATATTTGGTTTATCTCGAGTTATCCGCCCATGATTGCGACGGCGGCTATGTGGCGGTGGGCGAGTGACTTTAACACAAAGCATGATACATATATTTATGCGTCGAAGAAGCAGGAGAGTTGGAAGGCGCATGTGTTGCCGGTCGCGGAATTTACGGAAGCGGAAAAGGAGTTGCGGGATTCGGACCCGAAGTTGGGCAAGGCGTGTTTTGGGATTGTGACGAATTATTCGGCGGGAGGTGTGTTGCAGAAGCTTGCGTGGGCGGTGCACAGGGCTTCGCCGGAAGACAAGTTGGGGATGTGTATTCGGGTACAATAGAAATCAAAGAAGAGTGTAAGACAGAAGAGGTGGCTTATGAAAATTATAATTGGAAAAGACAAGAATGATCTTGGGCGGCTTGCGGCGGAAGATGCGGCGGGTCGGATTTGCGCGGCGATTGCTGCGAAGGGTGAGGCGCGGGTGATTTTTGCGTCCGCGGCGAGTCAGTTTGAATTTATTGAGGCGTTGCTTTCGCATCGTGAGATTGATTGGTCGAAGGTGTGTGGGTTTCATTTGGATGAGTATGTGGGGCTTGGTGCGGAGCATCCGGCGAGTTTTCGGCGATTTTTGAAGGAGCGGCTTTTGGCGAAGTTGCCGTGTGCGATGAAGAGTTTTACGTTTGTGGGTGGGGACGCGAAGGATTGCGCGGCAGAATGTGCGCGGCTTGAGGCGGCGGTGCGGGAGGCGCCGATTGATTTGGCGTGCATTGGGATTGGCGAGAATGGGCATATTGCGTTCAATGATCCACCAGCCGATTTTGAGACGAAGGCGGCGTATCAAGTGGTGGCGTTGGATGAGGTGTGCCGTCGTCAGCAAGTGGGCGAGGGGTGGTATCCGAATTTGGACGCGGTGCCGACGCATGCGTATTCGATGACGGTGCCGCAGATTTTGGCGTCGAAGGCGATTGTTGTGATTGTGCCAGATGCGCGGAAGGCGGAGGCGGTGAAGCACACGGTGGAAGATGAGATTTCGCCGCGGGTGCCCGCGACGGCGTTGCGGCGGCATGGCGCGTGCACGCTTTATTTGGATCCACCGGCCGCGGCACTTTTAGCGAAGTGATATGGGGACGGGGCTTGCATTTTTGGACTACGCGGTCATCGCCGTCTTTTTTGCGGTGATGTTGGGCGTGGGATTTTGGTATTCGCGGCGGAAGCAGTCGGCAGAGCAATTCTTTGGGTCGGATAAGTCCGTTTCGTGGTGGCTGGCGGGTGTTTCATTTTATATGAACAGTTTTTCTGCGCTGGCGTTCGTGATGTATTCGGCGCTGGCGTACAAGTTTGGATGGGTACCAGTGACGGTGAGTTGGCTTTCGGTGCCTGCGGTTTTGTTGGGGGCGTGGTTTTTAGCGGTGCGGTGGCGGCGCGCGGCGAAGGGGAGTCCGATTGATTTTATTGCGGAGCGGTATACGCCTGGGATGTGTCGGACATTGGCGATATTGGGCTTGCCGATGCAACTTTTGGATAATGCGTTGAAGCTTTTGGCGATTGGGACCGTGGTGGGCGTGGGGATGGGCTTTCCGCTTTTTTGGTCGATTTGTTTGTCGGGCGTTATCATTGTGGCGTATACATTTTTGGGTGGGCTCAAGGCGACGTTGACGTGTGACTTTATTCAGTTTTTGGTGATTTTGATTGTGGTGTTGACGTTGCCGTTTTTGTGTTTGGAGCGGCTTGCGGGGCTCGATGGCGGGGCGGGAATTGTGCAGGGGATGAAGGTTTTTATTGAGCGTGTGCCAGAGGGCTTTTTTGATTGGACGGCGGGGAAGTATACGTGGGTTTACATGCTTGTTTTCTTTTGTTGTGTGGGCTCGACGTTGTCGACAAATTGGTCGCTCGTGCAAAGATATTATTCGACGAAGAGTGAGAAGGATGCGCGGAAGATGGCGTACTTGGTCGCGGCACTTTTGTTTGTCGGGCCGCCGATTTTCTTTTTCCCTGCGATGGCCGCGCGCGTATTTTTGCCGGGGCTGAGCGAGGGGCAGATGAATGGTGTCTACGCGCTTTTGTGCCGCGAGGTGCTACCCGTGGGAATGATTGGGATGGTGATTGCGGCGATGTTTTCGGCGACGATGAGTTCGCTTGCGGGGAACTTCAATGCGGCGGCGTCCGTTGTGACGAATGAACTTTATTTGAAGGTTGCGAAGGGCGCGAGCGCGAAGGCGAAGATGGTGGCGGCGCGTGTGGCGACAATTCTTGTTGGCGGGCTTGTGGTGGCATTGACGTTTGTGATGCAATATGCGCAAGGGGCGGATGACTTGTTCAATCTTTCAAATAAGGTGTTTGGTGTTTTTCTGCCGCCGATTGCCTTGCCGATGTTGTGCGGCGTTTTTGTGCGTGGGTTCTCAAAGCGGTCGGGGATGTGTGGACTCGTGGGCGGGATTGTTGTGGGGCTCGTCTTGTTTGTGCTAGGGGTGCGCGAGATGGTTTGGATTTTTCCCGCGACGGCGCTCGCGACAATTTTGTTTATGATTGTTGGGACGAAGGTGTGGCGCGATACGGCGGATGAACGCAAAGAGGTGAACGCATTTATGGACCGCATGGAAGGAAAGGCGAAGGGCGCATGAAAGGGTGGATTGATTTGCAGGTGAATGGGTATGCGGGCGTTGATTTCAATGGTCGCGATTTGACGGTTGAGGCAGTGAAGGCAGTGACGGAGCGCTTGGCGGCGGATGGCACGATTGGTTATTTGCCGACGCTTGTGACGGGGGATCCTGAGATGATGATTCGGACGTTGCGCACGGTGGTGGAGGCGCGGCGGAAATTTGCAATTTGCGAGAAGAATATTTTGGGATTCTTTTTGGAGGGGCCTTTTATTTCGAGGGAGTTGGGGGCGGTGGGGACGCATCCAATTGAATGGGTGCGGGAGCCGGACTTCGGGTTGTTTGAGCGGTTTCAGGACGCGGCGGAAGGGCTTGTGCGGATGGTGAATGTTGCGGCAGAAGTGCCGCGGATGGCGGAGTTTGTTCAGCGCCTCACAGCCTCGGGTGTGACAGTTTCTTTGGGGCATCAACTCGCGACAAAGCCGGAAGAGATTGAGCCGTGCCTTGCCGCGGGGGCAAAGGCATTCACAC
>CAVIVB010000183.1:0-3937 GCA_963645785.1 bacterium | reverse complement strand
AATGCCGCGGTCCAATTCAAACCGCTTCTCCGCAAAGGACGTCTTGAAGTTCAACTCCTTGATACGTGGATTACGCCACCACGACTTACCCGGCACAAACTTCTCGCCTTCCTTCTTCGGCGCATACTGAACGTGCATCTGCAACCCAATATACCCGCTCTTGTCCGTCTCATCCAAAATGTCAGCAACGAGAACCCCGTTCACCCACGTCTGAATGTGTGGCCCCTCGCACCTCACGCGCATCTCGTTCCAATCCCCCTTCCGAAATGCCGCCTTGGCCGCGTCCTGCCGTTCCTTCGGCGTCGCCACATCGAGCCACACAATCCCGTGCTGATACCCACGCCGCTCCTCATCATAAATCCGCCCCACGTTATCCCCATTCGGCGTAATCTCGGCCTGATAGCCAAAAACCTTCCGCCGCCCAGGATAATCACACCAATCTAGCGCTGGATCATACGAACGGTCCTTCGAACGAAATTGCACGCCCGAATTCCCACCTTCCAACTTGAATTCCACCTTGAAATCAAAGTCGTCATATGTCCGATCCGTAATCAAGAAGGTGTTGATCCCCACCGTCCCCGGCACCGCCTCGCCACGAATCAAACCATCCTCAACGTAGAACTTATTTTCTCCGCCGCGAACAGTCCATCCCTTCAGCGTCTTGCCATCAAACAAATCGGTGTACCCTTCTTCACCGAACCCAACCGCGGCAAAAACCGCCGCGGCGCAACACATCGCAAGCCTCTTCATTAGACCCTCACCTCCCAACCATTCCGGCAATAATCACGCTTCAACGCAATCCCATGCCCAGTCCCATTCGCAAATTCCATCTTGATCGGATCCCAATCAAAGCCCGTGTCATACACATAGCTCATGTTGCACAACTGGCACAACACCGCACCGCGCGCACCCACCTCCGCAGGCGAAATCGTCATCTCGCGCGACTTCACGCACTCAATGAAATTCTTCACCTGATTCTTACTGTAGTACAGCTGCACCGGCGCCTTCGCAAGGTTGTACATCTCCTTAATCTTCGCAATCGTCCCTTCCAGACCCGTGTCCTTCTTCACACCCGCATCCGTGCCATAATCCTTCCCCGTATAGCCCGCCTTCAGCACCAAGCCCGCCGGATTCTTGAGCTCATCCAACTGCTTACGCACATCCGCCGTCGGCTTCACAAGCGCGCCTTCCCACACCGCAATCTTACCGCGGTTCACCGCCACAACACCCTTCGTCCCGTAAAACACCGTCCCCCACACACCAAACGGCCCATGGTACAACTCTACATCGCCATACGACTTCCTAAACAGCATCTTCATCCCATACTGACGCCGCCCGCCATGGAACAAATTCGTCGAATGCGGCTCCTCCGAACGGATAATACGGTACGGACCCGACTTGTCCATATCCAATCCCCACTGCGCAATATCCAAATGGTGCGCACCCCAGTCGCCATTATACCCAAGCCCCGTCTCATCATCAAACCGCCAGAACATCGGATACCAGCTATGCACACCCGGATTCCTCTCGTTCTTATAATCCGCCGGCGCCAACTGATTCGAGTACGGACGATACTTCGACGGCCCCAGCCACATGTCCCAATCCAAATTCGGATTCGGCGCCGACTCCTTCGCCGCATTCTCCGGATTGTCCCACTGCCTCATCGGATGCGACGGCCCGCCCAACTTCTTACCCGCAATGCCATAGTTCGCATCCACGTACATCACGTTCCCAATAATCCCATTCCTCACCACCATCACCGCCGTGCGGAACACATCCCAACTACGCTGCATCGACCCGCATTGAAACACACGCCCATACTTCGCCTGCGCGGCAATAATCTTCCGCGACTCATCCACGTTGTACGTCAGCGGCTTCTCGCAATACACATCCTTCCCATGCTTCATCGCCTCAACCGCAATGTACGTATGCCAATGGTCCGGCGTCGCAATCACCACAACATCAATCATCGGGTCGTCCAACACCTCACGAAAATCCGTGCACCACTTGCAAGCAGCCTGCTTCACGCCATTCTTCGCATACTCACGATCCACATGCGCCGCGCCCGTCTCCGCACGCTTCTTATCACAATCGCACACCATCACCACGCGGCACCAATCCGCCATGTCATACGTGTTCGGATCCTCCGCGCCCCAACCCTCACGCGCGCCCACAAACTGCGGCAACAACGCCGTCCACATCTGCATGCCATAGCCAATCAACGCCACATTCACCTTCTCACCAGGCTTCAGCTCCCGCAAGCCAACCTTGTTCGTCGCGCACCCAGCAAGCGTCGCCGCCGCCGCGCTCCCAAACAAAAAACTACGCCGATTCATATCCATTTTCTACCTCTTTCTTTATCGTGTTTTTATTTCTATTTCTATTTTACTTTTGCCCCTTCACCGCACCCGCGGCACAAGGCTTATAAATCACATATCCAGTCTGGTACGTATCGCGCACATCGCGCTCCGACACCATCCCCTTTCTCTTCGGCCACTTCGCCTCAATCGCACTCCTCATCGCCGCCACCGCCGCCGCCTGATTCACAACGTCCTTCCCCAATACCGCGGCAAATCCTCCCGGACCCTCAAACGAAATCTCATAATGTAAATCCCTCAAACTCATCTTCATCCCACCACTCTGCACACCCGCCTTCAACGCCCCCATCAAATACGCGCTCGCATCCAAATAAATCCCCTTCGTCTCCGCCTCCGTCTTCACCTTCATCATCGTCCCACCCGCCGGATATAACGCCGCCTCGCGATCGTCCGACCCCGCGCGCATCCCCACCATCGCAAACTCCTTCTGCAGCGCGGCAAATTTCTTCGCGTCTATCTTCTCACCCTTCTGGCCAAACACATACATCGTCCCCTGCATAAACTTCCCACCACTCATCACCGCATCAATAAACCTCACTCGCGAATCCTCCGCCACCGGCAACACAAACTTCCACGTCGCCGTCCCCTTCGATCGCAAATAATCATTCACGCTCTTGACCATCTCCGCCGACTTCACACTCGCACCAGCAAAAATACCCCCATGCTCCGCCACAAAACTGCCGCGCGCACGAATCGCATCCCCCCACGCGCTCACCGCCCCCATCAACACTAACGCCGCAACAAACGTCCTCATTTCAGCCCCTTCCCCATCTGCCACAAAACCGCCGCGGCCATCGCATCGCCCACCTGCTTCCCGCCTTCCGCCGACGGATGCACCGCGTTCGCGCCAACCTCCTCCGTCACCTCACACCGCGCATTCACCTTCTGCACCTTCCGCATGTACCCATAAAACGGATCAATCGCCTGCGCCGTCCCAACAAACACCAACTTTGGATCATTCTGCATCTTCACAAACTTGTCCAAACACTTGTTCAACGCATACCCATTCTTCCGCTGCTGCACATAATTCCAGTCGCTTCCATAGTTCGACGTGAACGCATTCTGATCACTCCCCAATGGCGTATTCGCAAACATGATCACCGTGTCCGGCAACATCTTCCGAATCGTCTTGTAAAATGGAATAAGCTCATTATCCTCCCGCGCATACATCGTCTCCCACGTGCTCTTCTCCACCTCCGCACGTGTCCCCTTCGTCCACCACGTCGCATTAACCCCCAACATCACAAACAAATAATCCGGCGCCTTCCCTCCATTAATCCGCCCCAACCACGGCTTCTCATCCAGCAAAATCTTACCCTTCTCCATCTTCAAAATCGGACTCCTCCGCAAATCCGTCTGCCAGCTCTCCAACTTCGCAACCGGCACCCCAAGCGCCTTCAACTGCTCACGCTCCGCCTCATCCTGCACATTCGCATACTCTTCCTTCCCCAACATGTACTCCTTCAAATACGAATTGTAACTCCACCCACCATAGCCATCATGCAACGCCCCATTCTCTTTCAACCGCCTCGTCCCCACCGGCGTGTAATTCACCCAAC
>CAVIVB010000182.1:0-3941 GCA_963645785.1 bacterium | reverse complement strand
TCTCCATCCGCCGCAAAATCTCGCCCCCAACCTTCACTTCGCCCGGACGAAACGCAACAAGATTCTTCGGACCTTGTGCCTGCACACAAAGCCCCGCGACAACAAAACCAATCAGAATTATTTTTTTCATAACGGAAGATATTATACCATATCCCGCGGCAGATTTCAACCCCTATCTTTCCGCGTGTTGGGGGGCGAGTAAAATAAACAGTGCTACGGTTAGGCGCTTAAGATTACTTGCTTTCATGGTACTCTTCTTCCGTGTTCACGTTCCAGATGGTGGATTTATCTGCCGCGCCCGAAAGAAGCGCTTTCACCGCTTCAATGCCACAGAGCATCGAATGGTCCATGTTGTTATAACGGTGTTGACCATTGCGTCCAATGCAATAAAGATTTTGGATTCCATCAAGCCACGTGCGCACTTTGCCAAACTCGGCATACGTCCCAAAGTAGGCAGGATACGCCTTCTTCACGCGCAAACGCACCGCATCGAGGACGGGTGTCTCGTCCGCCAAAACGCCAATGTGCCGCAGCTCCTTCGTTGCAAAATCAATGAAGGCCTTGTCATCCATCGTCCACATTTGGTCGCCTTCCGCGCAAAAGTACTCAAGCCCAATCCACACATGCTTCGTGACATCATCCACCATGTACGGACTCCAGTTATTGAAGATTTGGATGCGCCCCATCCGCACATCGCGCTCTTGCACATAAATCCACGTATCGGGCACAATGTTGTTGACCGTCTTGAAGGGCGTCTTATTCTTGATGGCGAGCTTATCGACTAGCAACCCAACCGTGATAAAATCGCGATAGGGAAGTTCCGAGGCAATTTTTGCGACATCTTCTGGCACTCCTTTAAAGGCACCCAACAAATCCTTCACGGGCATCGATGAGAACACCGCATCCGCGGCAATTTTTTCGCCGCGCTCCGTGCACACATTTGTGATACTGCCATCCTTCGCTTCAAGCCCCACGACGCGCGTCTCAAGCCGAATTTCCACGCCCTTCGCACGCAAATCATCCGCGAGCGTCTCCCATAATTGACCCGGCCCCTTCTTCGGATAGATGAATTCTTCAATGAGTGATGTCTCTTTCTTGCCGCCCTTCGGGATGAACACATTCAAAATCGCCTTCCAAAGCGAAAGCCCCTTCACACGTTGCGCACCCCACTCCGGTGAAATCTTTGATGGATGCACGCCCCACAACTTTTCCGTGTAGTCCTCAAAGAACATCGAATACAAAACGCGCCCAAATCGATTGATGTAAAAATCCTCAAGCGACTTTTCCGGACGCTTGAAGCACATACTGTACAAATAGCTCCAACCCGCCTTCCACGTCCGCACCAGCCCCATCGCTAAAAATGTCGCGGGCTTAATCGAAATCGGATAATCGAAGAAATGGCGCAAATAATAAATGCGACTGACACGATGGCGCCGCAACATGACGCGGTCTACCTTTTCTGGATCGGGCCCGCCCGCTTCAATGTGACATTCGCGATTCAACAATAAATCATCCTTCGAAGGCGAACCTTGCACGGGCATCAACTTCGCCCACAAATCATTCACCTCTTGCGACTTCGAAAAGAAGCGATGCCCACCAATATCAATCCGACAAGCCCCATGAACGGCGGTTCGCGAAATCCCACCAATGTGCGGCGACTCTTCCAAAACAACGACATCCCAATCGTTGCCACCTTTCGTAACAAGCTCATACGCCGCGGTCAATCCCGCCGGTCCTGCACCAATAATCACCGCCCGCTTCTTCATTTCACATCTGCCTTTCCATTAAAGATGAGAATCTTACGACCCAAATAGTTCCACGCAAGCACCGCGCCCGTCACCAGAATCTTCACAATCATGTAGTTCCAACCAAGGACCGCAATCCCGAGCCACATACCAAGCTCCGTCCACCCAAGCCCCAAAAGCCCAATCACCCCAAATGTCAAAAACGCCGCGACACTTCTGCCGCGCCCACGGTCCTTCGCCTGCGTAAAAACAAACATCAGCGACAACGCATAGTTGACGGCAAGCCCCACAATAAAACCGCACACCGTCGCGATATACACGCCGCCCGCCCACGCTTTGAAAATCAATTCTTGCGTGAGAACAAGCGTCCCAAAATCCGCGACAAAAGCAATCCCCCCCACGACGGCATATCGCAGGAATTCAAAAATAAGCACCTTCAAATCTTCTCTGTTCACGAATCAACCTTACACTTTCAATGGAACGCCCTATATTATACCATTTTTCTCTGTCCAGAGTCAAGTGGAAACTTTTCGCGGCAGTTTTTTCGAGTTGTCCACCGCGGCAAAGATTTTATCCCATTTGTGCCCATCAAACATGGGCTAAATGAAGGTCATTTAGCCAGTAAATGAGGTCCAAACATCGGATGTTTATGGTTCAATCTCCCCTCGCGCATCCGCACCCCTCGCTCACAATGCCGTGCCAACAGCGGCTTTCCAGCTTTCAACGGTGCTGACAGAATCGGTATTGACCCATTGCACGTTGGGAAGTTTTTCTACTTTTGCTTTCAAGAGTTTATTCGCCGCGGCATTATTCCTCTCCGCATTCGTCCCATCTTCCTTCGCCGGCCAAATGGACGTCACCACAATCTTCGCCTGCGGCTGCTTCGAGCGCACAACTTCCACCAACTCCCGAACCCCATCCGCCATTTCTGCCGCGCTCGCCACCGGCCATGGTTCATTCTGCGTCACAACGACGACCTTCGCTTTGTAGCCATCCAGAAAGCCATTCTTCGCATTCCACATCACATTCCCAAAACTTTCATGAAAACCCGCGAGCACCAAGACGGACTTCGCACTCTTCCAATCGTCAAACCCCTTCGCATCGTTCCAACCTTCCACCACTCCCCCGCTCAAAATCGCCACGTCCACATCCTTCCCCTTCAGCGAACAAATCGCATTTCGCGTGGCAAGAAGCCTCTCGCGCCAAACAAATTCTTCCGCGCCACCACCGCCAATCCGCGTCGCCGGCCATGCATACGAGCCGCCTTCCATCCGCACTTTTTCACGCGTGACGAATGCGGGATAACGATTCACCGCACTCCCCCGCGCCCCATCCGAAAGCGCATACTCAATGTACGGATGCAACGCCGCATGCCAAATCTCATACGCCGTCCCCGACGGATGCAAATAATCCCCAAACCATCCCTTCGGCAATTCTCCGTCCAGCGTCATCAACTGCTCCGTGAAGTCGCACCACACAATATCCTTCCCATTGCAAAACTTCTGAATCTCCAAATTGACGACATCATTCACTTTTCTCAAAGCATCCGTCTTGTCCTTCCCCCTCGGAAAAATCGGATGCAACACAATCAAGGCCTTCGGTTGCTTCTTGCGAATTTCCTCCAAAATCTGACGAATCGCAAACACCGTATCCATCGCAGGCGTGCCCCCAAGCCCCACATTATTCGACCCAATCATCACCACAATACACTTCGCCTCATACCCATCCAACGCCCCATTCTGAATGCGCCACAGCGTATGTTGCGTCTGGTCACTCGCAAAACCCAAATTCAAAACCTTCGCCTCCCCCGACATAAAATACTTCCCATACGCGCCCCCGCCATAGTTCTCCCAGAAGTGCGTAATCGAATCCCCAATAAACACAACCTTCGCCCCACCCGCGGCAATTTCCTTTTTCTTCTCATTCCACCGCTCGGTGATATACGCCATATCTTTCCGCTCAACAGGCGTCAACGCCGGTATACTCGCATCGGCGACATAACTCAGGCCTACCAGGCATACTGCACTAATAATCTTCTTCATACGCCTCACTGAATCCGAATGCACATCCCACTTGGATCATCTGGCTGCGGCATATGCACCATCCACGCCTTGACATCTCCCGCGGCAGTTTTATACACACCAAAACATCCTTCAGGCGCCATCGCCCTTTCTTCCTCCGCCAACTCCGACAACT
>CAVIVB010000181.1:3000-3971 GCA_963645785.1 bacterium | reverse complement strand
TTCCTACCTAGGCATGAATTTATTCACCATGGTCTTTGAATTCATTCACCATTGGAAATGATTTCATTCACCATGGTCTCTGAGTTCAATTCCAACGGTCCCACGATTGGACCCCAAGTACGCGCGTACTTTTTCCCAACCACGCGCGTACTTGGGGTCCAACCACGCGGCAAATTTCTCACCCCTCCCTCAAATCACCTTTTTCGGCAACAAACGATTAATCCATTCATTCAACCGAAACGGCAAATGCCCTAGCCACCACGCCCCCAATCTCATCGGCCACGGAAACGCAATCAACCCCACATTCCTCTTCGCCCGCGCCAAAATAATCTTCGCCGCCGCATCCGCCTCCATAAAAAATGGCATCGGACACGTATTCCCATCCGTAATCCTCGACCTCACAAACCCCGGACAAATCACACTCACTTGAATCCCCTCGCTCGCCAACATCCCCCTCAACGCCAACCCCCACGTCTTCACACACGCCTTCGTCGCCGAATACGATGGACACGCCTTCAACGGACCATACCCCGCAATCGACGCCGTAATCAAAATCTGCCGCGCCCCATCCTCTGCCTTTCGCTTCCGAAAAATCTCCACCATCGGCAACACCACATTCACAACGCCCCCGACATTTGTCGCAAACGTCCGCCGCACATTCGCACTCGTCTCTTCACCCGTCGAAACCCCTGCATTTGCAAACACGCGATTCACTGGCGCAATTAATTCACAATCCTCAATCCAACGCCTCACCGCCGCCTCATCCGTCACATCCACTCTGCGTGTATAAACATTCGCCGCGCCTCGTGCGCGACACTTTTCCGCGACCTCCAACAGTCGTTCTTGATTACGTCCACACAAAAACAAAAGGTCGCCTTGCGCGGCACTTTCTTCTGCCAGTGCCGCACCAATTCCTGAACTTGCTCCAGTTATCAAAACATTCATGCCGCCTATTATACCATATTCCGCGG
>CAVIVB010000181.1:0-2990 GCA_963645785.1 bacterium | reverse complement strand
ACCATCGCGCGTACTTTAGCTAGCTTACGCGTTGAAATCCCCGCACCGCCTACCCACGAAGCAGGAAAAGAGTAAAAAAAGTAAAAAAAGGGTATTGACATTTGGTCTAAAATATGAGATACTATGCGCCTGTTTTCTGGAAACGGAGACTCACGGCTCGTAGAGGGCTGGAAGGATAGCAAAAAAATGAAGATCAAAAACGCCGCGAAGGGCGCGACCAAGAAGGTCGTTACAACAAAGAAGACGGTCGTCAAGGCCGCCGCGAAGAAAGTTACAAAAGTCGCTGACACGAAGAAGTCGGTGACCTTCACGCTCCATGCCGAGAAGGGCAAGGCCGTCTATGTGGCGGGTCAATTCAATGATTGGGACCCGACCGCCAAGGCCATGGCATACAAGGCAAAGGAAGGCATTTACACGGCTACGATCAAGCTTGCGCCGGGGACGTATGAGTATAAATACGTTATCGATGGGGCGTGGTGTGCGGATCCGGAGAACGTGGAGGCGGTTCCGAACGATCAAGGCACATTCAATTCGGTGATCACCGTCAAGTAAACTATTTTATTTCATCCACCCAAGGGAAGAGCTGTGCCCGCGTGAAGGGCGCGTCTCTTCCCTCTTTTCTTTTGTCATGGCTTCGGCCATAGATTGTGGTTGAAATCTGCCGCGGGATATGGTATAATAGTGGGCATGAAAAGGTTTATTATCGGTTTGGTGTTGGGTTGGATCGGCGCGGGGCTTTCCGCGGCGGATTTTATTCTCTCCGATTTTGGCGCGAAGGCGGATGGGATGAATTGCCGTAGTAGCTTTGCCGCGGCGATGGAAGCATGCGCGAAAGCGGGCGGCGGGCGTGTCGTCGTGCCGAAAGGGACGTGGCGGACGGGGGCGATTCAGTTCCGTTCGAATTGCGAATTGCATTTGGCGGAGGGGGCGGAGATCGTCTTTTCGCAAGAGGCGAAGGATTATTTGCCAGCGGTGGCGACAAGTTGGGAAGGGATGGAATGTTGGAATTATTCCCCGCTTTTGTATGCGTATGGATGCACAAATGTGGCGATTACGGGACACGGGACGGTGCGTGGATTTGACGGTGCGTGGGAGGATTCGGCGTGGTACAAGTGGGTTCCAGATGAGAATGGGATCAAGGATGCGCGAAGGCAGTTGTATGTGTGGGGCGCGGAGGGTGTCCCAGTTGACGCGCGGCAGATTTGGAAGATGAAGAATGCGAATACGCGGCCGCATTTGATCCAATTCAATCGATGCAAGGGTGTGAGGTTGGAAGGGTTCAAGGTGCGGAATGCTCCGTTTTGGACGATACATTTGTATATGTGTGTGGGGGCGGTTGTGAAGGGGCTCGACGTGTTTGCGCATGGTGCGAACAATGATGGGATTGATATTGAGATGACGAAGGATGTGCTCGTGGAAGATTGCAAGTTTGACCAGGGGGATGATGGGGTGGTGATCAAGTCGGGTCGCAATCAAGATGCTTGGCGTCTAGCCACGCCGACGGAGAATGTGCTTGTGCGGAATTGCGAGATTGTGAATGCGCATACGGTCCTTGGGATTGGGAGCGAGATTTCGGGCGGGGTGAAGAATGTGCGGATGGAAAAGTGCCGCGCGCACGACGTGATTATTGGGGTGTATGTGAAGACGAATCGGCGGCGTGGCGGGGTTGTGGAAGGGATTTATGTGGATGGGCTTGAGGTTGCAAATGTGGAGCGTGCGCTTGTGGGTTTGGCGACGGACGTGTTGTACCAGTGGGCGGAATTCCCAGACTATGAGAACCGCACGACGGTGATTCGCGACATTGATATTCGCAATGTCAAAGGGAAGAAGGCGGCGCGTCGCTTGAGTTTGGTAGGAGACGAGAAAGTACCGGTGAAGAATTTTCGTATTCAGAATGTGGCGGTGGAAAGTGCCGCGGGTGCGGACCTCGTGAAGAATGTGGAGCTCATCGAAAAGTAGAGGATGATACGATGGGACCATACCTTATACGTCTTTATACTGGTATTAGAGGAGGGGTTGGAGTGGGTTGTGAGGGGGCTTTGGACGCGGCGGATTTGACAAAGTGAGAAGGGGGGTTGAATTATGGTCGAAAATATGGTATAATATATAGCCATAAACCCCGAAGAGGGGTTAACGTAATACAAAGAAGAAGAACGATCATGAAAATTAAATTCGGTGATACAGTCGAAAACATTGTAACCCGTAAGGAGTTTCCGCTCCGCAAGGCGCAGAAGGTCCTGAAGAATCGCACGGTTGCGGTTTTGGGGTATGGTATTCAGGGGCCAGCACAGGCATTGAATATGCGTGACAATGGGATCAATGTAATCGTTGGGCAGCGCAAGGGGGCGAGTCGCGGTTCGAGCTGGGCGCGTGCGATTAAGGATGGCTGGGTGCCGGGTAAGACGTTGTTCTCGATTGAAGAGGCGGCGGAGAAGGGTGACATCATCATGATGCTGACGAGCGATGGCTCGGTTGGTGAAGTGTGGAAAGCGATTGAGAAGTATGTGACGCCTGGTAAGGCTTTGTATTTCAGCCATGGTTTTGCGTATGTGTATCAGAAGTTGACGGGTGTGAAGCCGAGCGCGGATGTGGACGTCATTATGGTGGCGCCGAAGGGTTCGGGCACGAATGTGCGGCGGAATTTCTTGAATGGCGCGGGGATTAATTCGTCGTATGCGATTGCGCAGAATGCGACGGGGATGGCGCCGGAGTTGACGCTTGCGATTGGCATTGCGGTTGGTTCGGGGTATTTGTTCCCGACGACGTTTGAGAAGGAAGTGACGAGCGATTTGGTGGGCGAGCGCGGCATTTTGATGGGTGCGTTGTGCGGCGTGATGGAAGCGCAGTACTACACGCTGAGGGCGAATGGTCACAGCCCGAGTGAGGCGTTCAATGAGACGTGCGAGGAGCTGACGCAGTCGCTGGCGCGTTTGGTGGACGAGAACGGGATGGACTGGATGTATTCGAACTGCTCACAGACGGCGCAGCAT
>CAVIVB010000180.1:0-3976 GCA_963645785.1 bacterium | reverse complement strand
TCGCCCACCCAAAGAAACCCCCTCTCCCAACCATTTTCTCCCCCTAAAAACTGCCACGCACCCCAGTCAAACAAGCCCTCCGCGACAGTTTTGCCCCCGTCGTAAACTATACAATGGAAGAAATCTGAACCAAATATTCGTTCAATCTTTCAACGACAAGCTTTCGCCGTGCAGCGAGAAAGCTCCTAAAGTTTTCAATTGGATAGAGTGTTTCATCAAGCGGGACACATTGCACGCGGCGGTTTTCTTCACTCACCTTCGGCAAATACTTCTCGGGTGCCTCATTTGAGATTCGCCGATTGGTATGACCCCCAATAAAAGCGAGATTGCTGATATCATTGATTTCTGTTTTGTCATACTTATCTCTAAGCAAGGCTTGTGGACAAATATGGTGAAACTGAACTTTCAACACCGAACCAACATAAGAAAGACTGATTGGTGCATCCTGATACCAATCTTTCGCGCCCGCCTCATGCATCGCCAAATACATCAAGCCAAAGTACGCGCTTTTATGAAATTTACCTTTAATATCCTCTTCCCTAATCTTTCCATTCCATGCTTGTTCCTTGAATGCGGCAAACATTTCAATCAGCGACTTTCCATCATCTATCGCGGCAAGATCCTGATTCATAATCGATTCGGATGACCCTTTTGAATAATGCCCGCAAACACTTGCAACAAGAAGCCACTTATGAAGAAGTGAACAATCACTCATTTCCATTGGACGTTTCTTCATATAATAGGCAAGCGTAATAATAAGAGCTGGCGCAGAAATCAATGAAAATGTTTCAATCCCCCAACCGCGAACAATATCAACCGCTGTCTCAAGCGCCTCTTTCGTATCCTTCCAACCGCTCGCATATTTACTCACAGGAATTGAAGAAATTGATTGAAACTTACACTGCCCTGTTGTAAACACAACAAGCGCACGCACCAAAAAACCAAGGTCAAACAATCGCTGCCCGTTGTCTTCATACTTCTTTTGAAAATCTTCAAACTTCTTAAGAGACCCAGGCCACATTGAAGTAATCTGCGCCAAGGCCAAATCCGAACCGCGTAAGCGTGCCCCAGCAGAATTGACGCGACAAAATACATCTGTTACCGTGCGATAGTCCATCACAACCGGAAGCGTCACAATGGGGATATTGATATTGACTATACCCTTCAACTTATTAATTCGATCTGCAATCTTCTTCGCACCTTCACTTTTGAGTTCAAGCCCAAGCGATTCGGTTGTTTTCATCCAAAGCGATACGTTGTCTTCTTTGAATATGCGCCGAAGAGAAATCCAACCGGCCTGATTCAACAAACGCCGCGTAGCAACCACAAATGTTTTTTTCTTGAAATCAAGCGCATCATTATCTTCCTCATCCAAATCATCATCCTCATCATTCTCAATAGCCGTCTCAAGCGCCTCATCCTCATGTTCTGGATGTTGAACATTGAATAAAATATCCAAAGACTTTTTCCGCCCACGAACCAGCAAATCTTGATCCTTCAAAATTGCTGTAAGCGAAGTCAAACGCTGCTGCCCATCCAATAACAAAAACTTTTTTTCGAACTGATACGTGCCAGCATTCTCACCAACATCCAAAGCGCGCCCAACCTCGCCAGAAGGACGTTCCCAAACAAGAATCGACCCAACCGGATAACCGCGATAAAGAGAATCAAACAAATCCTTTACCTGCGTACTCCTCCACACATAACGACGCTGCATCTCCGGCAAGACGAGCTCTCGCCGAACAACTTCATCAACTAATTCTGATATTGCCTTTGTACTATTACCCATAACCAATCCTCTTATCTGGTGGACGATGAGGGACTCGAACCCCCGACCTTGACCGTGTAAAGGTCCTGCTCTAACCAACTGAGCTAATCGTCCGAAACTCTTGGTCGTATATTATACCATAAATCCGGCACGGCTGCAAGTAGGCTTTTTGTATATTTGCTCTTTGGATGTTCGAAGACTTCTGCCGCGTTTCCCGCGTCCACAAACAGCCCCTTCTCCATCACGCAAATCGTATCGCACACATTCTTGACAACGGCAAGATCATGCGCAATGAGCAAAATCGTCAAACCCAAATCGCGGCGCAAATCACGAAACAAATTCAAGACCCTCGCCTGCACCGAAACATCCAATGCGCTCACAGGCTCATCCGCAACCAACACCTGCGGCTCACACGCCAGCGCCCGCGCCACCGACACCCTCTGGCATTGCCCACCTGAAAGCTCGCGCGGATACTGCTCCAAAACTGCCGCGGAAAGCCCCACCAGTTCCAATAACTGCCGCGCACTTTTATACGCCTTCGGCCGCCGCACCGCAATCACTTCTTCTAATGCCGTGCGAATCTTCATTCGTGGATTGAGCGACCCAACCGCATCCTGAAAAATCATTTGCATGGACGCGGCGCGATTCGTAATCTTCCCTTCGCTCACCTTCTCAAGCCCCATCAACGCCTTCGCAATCGTCGACTTGCCGGAACCCGATTCACCCACGATGCCGAGAATCTCACCCTCATGCAAATGAAAGCTGACGCCCTTGACAGCCTCATAGCTGCCATAACGCACATGCAAATTCTCGACCTCAATCATCGCCTTATTTTACTTGGCCTTCGCGTACGTGCCCGCAAGCAAATTCTCGCACAGTTTGAGGAAGGTTGCGCGGCGCTTTTCCGTCGCCTTCTGCAATTCTTGAATGCGCGTTTTGTAGTACTTGAAGTTGAGCCCACCCGTCGTACCATCGTGCGTTTTCGCATGAATGGCCTGATCGGGGTCTTCATTATCAAGACGCTCCAAGTGGTCGCGCACCTCGTGATACGCATCACGCCACGGCGTGCCCTCTGCCACCATCCTCAACGCGACATCCGTCGCAAACACACCCGGCGTAAATGCTCCGCGGCACTTTTCCGGATTGATGGTAAGCCCCTGAACAACGCGCGTCAAAATACGTAACGTCGTGCGCGTAATGTCGAGCCCCTTCATATAAAGGCCCTTGCAATCTTGCAAGTCGCGATTGTACCCACCCGGCATCGCATGCAACAAAGAAAGTGCCGCGGTCTGCAATCCCAACACCTGCGCCGCCTTCGAGCGCATCAATTCCAACACATCCGGATTGAACTTCTGCGGCATAATTGACGAGCCCGTGCAGAATTCGCGCGGCAATTTGAAGTACGAAAACTCCGGCATCGAAAAGAGAATCAAATCTTCCGCCAAGCGCGACAGCACCGCCATCAATTGCGCCAGCGCCGAAAGAAGCGCCGCTTCACATTCGCCACGTGCCATCGACGCACCAAAACTATTATGAATCGGACGCGAGAACCCCAGCAATTGCGACGTGCGCGCATGATTGATTGGCAGCGGCACGCCATACCCCGCGGCACTTCCCAACGGATTCAAATCCACAAGCTTATCCGCCGCATCCAAATTCATGGACTGATCCAAAATCATCTCCGCATGCCCCGTCGCCCACATCGCAACAGAAGACGGCATCGCAGGCTGCAAATGCGTGCGCCCCACAAGCGGAATATCAATCCCCTTCTTCCCAAATACACACAAGGCCTCGGCAAGCGCCGCCAATTCCAACTTCGTTTCGAGAATCGCGTTCTTCATATGAAGGCGCACATCCACCGCCACCTGGTCATTCCGCGAGCGCCCCGTATGAATCTTCTTACCCAAATCGCCCAACTTTTCCGTCAGCGTACGCTCCACAGCCATATGCACATCTTGGTCATCTTCGCGAATAACAAACTTCTTTTCCGCGGCACTTTTCGTCACGGCTTTGAGCGCCGCCAAAACCTTCTTCGCCTCGTCCTTCGTAATAATCGGCCGCGCCAAATTCTTCATCTCCGAAAGCATCACCACATGCGCCGCATTCCCCACGCAATCCCAATACACAAGGTTCAAATCAAGAATCGGATCATCACCCACCGTGTACGACAAAACGTCCGGATCAATCGTGTTATCAGTAATCGTCTTG
>CAVIVB010000179.1:1077-4094 GCA_963645785.1 bacterium | reverse complement strand
GACGATGGGCGACGCGGATTAAACAAGAAGGATTTAAAACACCAATTAGAAAAAGGAAGGCAGGTTAGAAGATGGACATTAAGATGGCTGAGTTGCTGCAGGCGACGATTGACGAAGGAGGTTCCGACCTTCATATTCGTGCGTTTATGCCGCCAGAGTTGCGTGTGCATGGTGAGCTTTTGCCGCTGTCGGAAGAGTCGCTGACAGAAGAAGATACCTATCGTTTGGCGCGTGAGATTTCGACGGACGCGCAGATGGAAGAGGTGGAAAAGAATGGTGGCGCGGACTTCGCATTGGCGCATCCGGATGGGACGCGTTTCCGTGTGTCGATCTTCAAGGAACGTAAGAGGTATGGTGCGGTGTTGCGTCAGATTCCGTCGAAGTTGATGACGATGGAGCAGTTGGGGTTGCCGCCGGTGGTGAAGGAATTGCTGTTCAAGCCGCGTGGATTGATTTTGGTGACGGGTCCGACGGGTTCTGGTAAGTCGACGACGCTCGCGTCGATGTTGGACGTTATTAACCACGAGCGCAGCGTGCACATTATTACGATTGAAGACCCGATCGAATTTTATCATACGTCGGCGAAGTCGCTTGTGACGCAGCGTGAAGTGGGGGACGATGTGCCGAGTTTTGCGGAGGCGATTCGGCGTGCGTTGCGTCAAGACCCGGACGTGATTCTGGTGGGCGAAATGCGTGACTTGGAAACGATTGGCGCGGCGATTACCGCGGCAGAAACGGGTCACTTGGTGTTTGGTACGTTGCACACGACGGGCGCGGCAGAAACGATTGACCGTATCGTGGATGCGTTCCCGACGAACCAACAGGAGCAGGTGAGAACGCAGCTCGCGGCAGGTTTGCAGGCGGTTATTTCGCAGATTCTTTTGCCGCGGCTGGATGCGAATGGCGAGGTGCATGGGCGTGTGGCGGCGTTTGAAATTATGACATCGACGGATGCGATTCGTTCGCGTATTCGTGATAACAAGACGAACATGATCAAGAGCGATTTGCAGACGGGCGCGAAGTTCGGCATGATGACGCTCGATACATCGCTTACCAATCTTTACAAAGAGGGCCTCATCTCGTACGAGGAACTCATTACCAAATCTCAAGACCCCGATTCCGTCGTGGCCAAACTCAAAGAAGAAGGATACGGAAGCTAAGTTATGCTCGACCCGATTCTCCAGATTCTCGTCCAGAACGGCTACATCGATGATGACGCGGCCAAGGACTTACAGGACCTTTCGAAGACTGAGTCCAAGAGCGTCCGCCAGCTCGTCATTGATCAGGGTGTCGTGACGGAGGACGATCTTCTTGCGGCGATGGCCGCTTATCAAGATACCGAGTCCATTGATCTCGGTTCAATGACGATTGATACGGATGTGACGACTGCGATTCCGGCGTCGACTGCTCGAATGTACAACGTCTTTCCGGTGGCGGTGGATGATTCGTCCGTGACGCTTGCGACGTTTGATCTTGTGGATCCGCGCATTTCTGACGAGATGTTGTTCACGCTTTCGAAGGAAGTGAAGTTTGTCTTTGCGCGCGAGAAGGACGTAATGGACCGCATCGCCCAATACTACGGCGATTCGAATGAATCTGTCGCGGACATGATCAAGTCCTTGGGCGAAGGCATGTCGGACGACGAAGGACTTTCCGCCGCGAACGCGAACGATATTGCGTCCGTTGAGAGCGCGGCAAATTCTTCGGCGATCATTCGATTCGTCAACCTCGTCCTTTATCAGGGCGTCGTGGATCGCGCGTCAGATATTCACATCGAGCCATTTGAGAAGGATTTCAAGATTCGCTACCGCGTCGATGGTGCGTTGTATGAGATGAAGGCGCCGGACGTGAAGATGGCGCCGGCCATTATTTCGCGTATCAAGATTTTGTCAAACCTGAATATCGCCGAGCGCCGCATTCCGCAAGACGGACGTATTGCGCTCACCGTCGCGGGTAAGCCTGTGGACTTGCGTGTTTCGTGCTTGCCGACGGCGCATGGCGAGTCGGTCGTTATGCGTATTTTGGACCAGTCGGCGACGTCGCTCGACCTTGAAAACGTGGGGCTTCCGGAAGACGTGTACGAACAAATCACGATGGACATTGAAAAGCCAAATGGCATTTTCATCGTGACGGGGCCAACGGGTTCAGGCAAGACGACGACGCTTTATTCCATCTTGCGCCGCATCAATCAAATTGATACGAAACTTCTCACTGCAGAAGAGCCTGTCGAATACAACGTGGATGGCATTGTGCAGGTTCCAATTGATGCGCAAGTTGGCAACACGTTTGCGAAGGTGTTGCGTGCGTTCTTGCGTCAAGACCCAGACGTGATGATGATCGGCGAAATTCGTGACTTGGAGACAGCCGAGATTGCGGTGCAAGCCGCACTGACGGGTCACTTCGTTTTCTCGACGTTGCACACGAATGATGCCGCGGGCGCGGTGATGCGTCTTGTCGATATGAACGTGGCGCCGTACTTGCTGTCGTCCACGCTTGAAGGCGTTTTGGGCCAACGCTTGGTGCGTACGTGCTGTCGCGAATGCAAGCAAGAATACGAGCCAGACGATGAAACCCTCGACCGCATTGAGATGACGCGCGACCAAATTGGCGGGCGGCCATTCTATTTCGGCCGCGGTTGCAAGACATGCAATGGCACGGGCTACAAAGGGCGTAAGGGCGTCTTCGAATATTTGCGGATGTCGAATCCGTTGCGGGAGCTTGTCAACAATCGTGCTCCAACGCTTGTTATTCGTGAAAAGGCGCGCGAATTGGGCATGCGCACGATGCGTGAAGACGGCATTCGTTCCATCTTGGACGGCTACACAACGGTCGACGAAGTCTTGCGTTACACGTAATGATGCGCATCCTTTTCGTTTGTCACGGTAATATCTGCCGCTCGCCCATGGCCGAGTTTGTCATGAAGGACCTCGTCCAAAAGGCGGGCCGGGCGGATGATATTCAAGTTGAATCTGCCGCGCTCCATACAGATGAAATTGGAAGCGACATTCATCCGGGCA
>CAVIVB010000179.1:0-1067 GCA_963645785.1 bacterium | reverse complement strand
TTGGCTCCTGACCGAAAAAAGTGCCGCGGACTACGACCTTATCCTCGCGATGGACGATGCCAATATCTCAGACTTGCGTCGGCTCCTCGACCGCGGCACTTTTGATGCGAAGGTGAGAAAGCTTCTTTCTTTCGTGGGCGAGGTGCGTGATGTGGCCGATCCGTGGTATACGGGTGACTTCGAAACGACTTATTCAGACGTCGTTGCGGGCTGCATAGCCCTCCTCAAAACCCTCTAATTGCGGTGGAGTAGCCGTGGAAAAAGAAGGAAGTTAGAGGGCTTCTCCTCGGACATCAGGTGTTTCCTTGCCTCACGTCAGGTGTTTCCAGGGATGAATTTAGCTTAAAGTACGGTACTTTTCTTAAAAAAGTACCGTACTTTTTCGGAAAAAGTACCGTACTTTTTGGCAAAAAGTACGGTACTTTAAGCTAAATGTATGGGAGGAGGGTGCTGAAGGGGTGGGATTACGCGTGGAAATGGGGAGAGGACATGGGAAAAGAGGTGGTATTTTTCTGTAGGTGATTTTGCCGCGGAAGGGGTTCGAAGGGCTTGAAACGAGGAGCGAAAAAGTGCCGCGGAAGATTTTTAGGTGGTTTTTAAGGTCTTTTTTGGGGTTTGGAACAGATTTTTTCCCACAAGCGGTCAAAAATATGGTATAATATGTACTAACCACTTGACAAAGTGCAAGTGGGTGAATTGTAGACTGGAGAAGCGATGGCTAAACAGAAGAAGTCGCCGAAAGGCGGAGTTGGCAAGAAGTCGCGCGGCAAAAGTGCCGCGTCGAAGAAGTCTATTATGGATGAAGAGTCCATGATGGACGAAGGCTTTATGCAGGCGCCGAAGAAGCGCCGCGGGCGGAAGGCGTCGAAGATGTTGGACGGGGATGATTTGCCGCCTGAGGATGATGAAGAGATTATTGTACCTGAGACGATTGATGCGGATGAATTAGCGGCGGAAGTTGAGCGTGCTGAGGAGCATCCGCCAGAAACTGAAGAGGCGCTGAATGAGGATATTGCGCCGACGACGCCATTGCCACAGCCTCCGCAGGTGGAGGATGAGGACGAGAT
>CAVIVB010000178.1:0-4122 GCA_963645785.1 bacterium | reverse complement strand
GGTGATACTGGTGGAGTGGGAGGTCTTACGCTTGGCGGAAAGAGTTATGTTCCAGATTCGTCAGCCCCTTTTGTTCAATATGGATGGTTGCCGGCGACCGCGGCACTTGATGGCACAGAGAACTTGCAAGATGGCACCACGCCTGGTTCTGGTTCGTACGTTCCTGTGATTCAGCTTTGGGTGCGCATCATTGATACTGATAGTAATAATGAGGTTGTTGATCTTGTTCCAGCTTTCATTGATGACGATAAGAATCCGCTCACGGATCCTTTGTTTGCACGGGATGCGAAGCTTTCTGTGGAGCGTCCCTTCCTTCGGTTCTTTGATAAGACTCAGCCGAATGGCAATGGCACGGTCAAGTTGTCAGGGACAAGTTTTGATGATATCAAGATGGACGCCACGACAGATAAACTTGTGATTTATCCACAGGCGTATATTGCGGATGATCCACGCTTCAATTATGCGCCTGAGAATTTGGTTGCGATGGCTTCGTACTCGGAGTCCAGCTTGGGTAAAGAGTGGCTTGTGAATCAACGTTCTGGTGTGAATGATAAAGATGGCGACATTTTTATGATGACATCTGACGCGGGCTATCTGCAGAGTAAGTACGAGCTTGCGAACATTTTGCGCATTTCAGACTTGAGAAGTCCGTGTGATGATGGCACGATGCGTACGAGCTTTGGCCAGTCGCCAGCCGAGAATGTGATGTGGCGTAGCTACTCGCTTGGATGGAATGGGACGGATGATTTGAGTGATTTGCAGATCTTTAGTGGGGATGGTGGTTTTCGGATTAATCCGTATACGCCATCGACGGAGGTAATGATGTTTGCGCTTGCGAATACGCCGTTTGATTGGTGGGCGGCGTCTACAAACTATGTGGATACGACCACGTCAGCCAAGTCGTCGCTTCTAGGTAATCTCAATGAGGCTTATAAGTATTCATTCTCTGAAATGCCTGGCGCGACGGTTGATATGATGCATGGCGTGTATAGGGAGGATGAGAAGGGGAGTGGGAAAGCCCAGGATGGTCTTTTGTTGCTTGCGGAGACGATGAAGGATGCTTTTCGTTCTTCGCCGGATTGGGAGGCGGCTTACAAGAACCTCGGGTGGGGAACGGCGAATGCGATTGCGGGCATAGACTTGGGCGTCAATTTGCATTCGGTCGACCGTAAGTATTTGTATGGGTATTGGAAGGAATGCTTTGCGGCGCGGCAGCAATTGTTCCTTGTCTTTATTCGTGCCGAGCCGATGATGATGGGTGGTGGCACGCGTGTACAATCGCCGCCACAGCTGGGTGCGCGCGCGGTTGCACTCGTTTGGCGTGACCCTACGCCAACGGCGGAAGATGTGCAGAAAACGAAGCGGAATCTGAATGGTAACTATGTGGACGATCAAGGCGGCAGCCAGCCGCAGCCGCACCGTTCGCGCATTCTCTTCTACCGTCAGTTCGACTAACAGATTTAGAAAAAGGAGATCTATATGCAAAAAATGAAGCAGGCTTTTACACTGATTGAGATGCTGGTCGTGATTGGCATTCTTGGGATTTTGGTGGCGATTTTGTTGGGTGTTACGTCGAGTGCAACGGAATCGGCTCGTGCGGCGAATTGTCTTTCGAATATGAAGTCCCTTGCGACAGGGTGTCAAAGCTACGCGATGGCCAATGATCATTACCCGAATGCGGGCAACTTTCTGACGATGACGATGAACCTGACTCAGGGTCGGAGCAATGTGCGTAAGGAATATGGGCAGGGCGCGGGTTGGATTAGTTGGGCTTCGCGTGGCAAGTTCCAAGAGAATGAAGGGCGGCAGCAATCCGCGCAAGGATGCGAGCCGATTAGTATGTTCACCGACAATATGGATGACGCGCATCACGCCCTCACGAATGGCGTGATTTGGAAATACGTCGCGGAGAATTCGAAAGTCTATGTGTGTCCTTCGCACACAAAGAAAGCGCATCCAGTCTATTGGAGTTACCTAATGAATGCGGCTTTTGGTTGGGATGCGGGCGATGGCGAACCTACTGCATGTAGTGTCGGGTTTGGTGGTTCGATCTCTTGCTATCAAAGTACGATCAGTGCCAAACGGGACTGTCCGCCGGATCACGTTCTTCTCTTTGGGGAAGTGCCATTTACGGGGCCGGGCGAGTGGTTTCCGTCGGGGGCTGCAGGTTCTACGGATACGGACGCCATTTTGCAATTCCAAGGTTGCAATAAGGCGCCGACCATTGGGATGGACAATGCCGCAGACGGGACGGAGAATATTGGGGTCAACCATAAGAGTGGGAAGTATTGGTGCGCGCACGTTGTCTTTGCGGATGGCCACGTTGATAAGATTCGTGCGAGCAAGGCGGATGGCACGAAGATGAGTTCGTCTAACCTCAAGAAGATGACGGAATACCTTTGCACAGGCGTAGACTTTAGTGTCAAAGGGGATAACATCGAAGTTCTCGACCAGTGACAGATGCCCATTGCCATATTGCTGCGCCGGATGATGGGGCGCGGCACTTCTTCTGCCGCGAGCCAAACGAACGCGCGGCAGATTTTGCTGTGGGGCGAGATCTCCTCTTTTGTGGGATTCATCCATGGCAAACGCTGGAGGTTACGGACGCGGCGGCTTTTATTTCCGAGCGGCTTGAACCGTTTCTCGCCGATCTTCCGCGGCGGTTTTCAAATCGAGAAGAACCGCTTGCGGGCATTGGCGAGATTGGACTTGATCGGCTGAAGTGTCGTGAGGTTTCGCCTCTCATGCGGGAAGTTTTCGAGCGGCAACTCAAGGCCGCGGCGGATTTGGGGTGTCCCGTTATTTTGCATGGGGCAAAGTGTTGGGGACAAGTCGTGCGTGCGTGCAAGGCTTACAAAGGAAAGATCCCCCGATTCTTGTTTCATGGCTTTTCGCGTTCGGATGGATTGATACCGGACATTGTTGAATTGAATGGATTCATTTCGGTTGGCGCGGCAATTTTGAATGACCATGCGATCAACTATCGCGAGCTCGTTCAGAAGATTCCTCTGGATCGGCTTCTTCTGGAGACGGACCGAACAGAGGCGACGGCGGCAGATTTGCCACGCCTTGAGGCGATTGGTGAGAAAGTCGCGAGCCTTCGAGGGATGAAGGGAGCGGCACTTTTTGAGACCATTGAAGCCAATGTATCTAGGTGGTGGTAAGTTTATTTTATTGTATGCATGAGGGGCACCAAAATCATGGGGAATTCAGTTGATTTTCCCCAGACTTTTGGGTTGAGAGTTGGTGTAAAATATGGTATAATACAGGGTGTTATGAAAAACGATTGTCTATTTTGTGCGATTGGCGCGGGAGAAATCCCGAGCTTCAAGATTTATGAGGATGAATATGTCCTTGCGTATTTGGATATTAATCCATTTACAAAGGGTCATACGCTGGTGATTCCGAAGGCGCATGCGTCGGGTCTTTTGGAGGCGAGCGATGAGATGTTGGCGAAACTTTTGCCGCGGGTGCGGAAAGTGGCGGAACATTTGAAGGCGGCCTTGCCGTGCGATGGGTTCAACATTTTGCAGAACAATGGCGAAGCGGCGGGTCAGAGTGTGATGCACATCCACTTCCATATTGTGCCGCGGTATGGGAAGGAGCCGATTGTGTTTGAGAGCCACAAGGGCGATATGGACGAGTTGAAGGCGCTGGGCGAACGGTTGCGGATGTGACACCTGCGGCGTTTATAGACGATCCGGATTGGGCGAAGTTTTTGCCTGAGATGGTGGGGGCGGTGCATATGCGGCACTTGCCTTCACATGAGGATTGTTCGCCGCTTGTGGAAGAGCGCGTCGCGGCACATTTGCGTCGGGGCGGGACGCTGGGGGCGATGGAGGGATATGAGGAGCGGCCGGGCCAGATTGATATGCTGCGGGCGATTGTGAGGGCGTTCAACAATCGCGAGCATTTGATGATTGAGGCGGGCACGGGCGTTGGGAAGTCGCTTGCGTATTTGGTGCCGTCCATTTTATGGGCGAGCTTGAATGATACGACGGTGATTATTTCGACGGCGACGCGGAATTTGCAGAGTCAATTAATTCATGCGGACATTCCGAGAGCCTTGCAATGTTTGGATGAGGAGGCGCGGCGGAAATTCAAGGTGGCGCTGTTGAAGGG
>CAVIVB010000177.1:0-4124 GCA_963645785.1 bacterium | reverse complement strand
TAAAGAACCAGATGATATATTAGAAATTATGTATAATTTCAATTGTAATCATTACAATAATTTACTTAAAAACGACACTGAAATATGGTATATTATATGGCGTCTAAGAGAAAATAGGTTTTAGAAGATAGTAGAAGAGATTTAAAATGAGCGACGAGAAGATATCGTTGGAGACGTGGGAACGTGCAAAGGGCATGTTCTTATTGTCGTTGCGCACGCCTGAAGAGAGGTCTCAGGCGGAGCGTCATTTTGATATGATCACGAAGGTGATTCCGAAAGATGGCGCGATTGAGATTTACACGTTGAATGATTTTGCGGTGGATGTTTTGTCGCGCAAATACAGTGTGGCGTTGCAGGGTGCGTTTGCGATGTGTGGCGCGGCGAAAATTGAAATTCGTTTTTTGGCGGACAAGGATGTTGAGCAGCAGATTAAGATTGTCGAACCGATTCAACCGGCGAATGCGGGAAAAGTGCCGCGGAAGGAAGAGGGCGCGAAGTATGTTTCGACGATGCCGATGAATGAGGGGTACACGTTTGAGGAGTTTGTGACGGGTCCATCCAATTCGTGGGCGTATGCGGCGGCGAAGGGGGTTGCGGAGCATCCAGGCGAGAAGAGTTATAATCCGTTGTTCATTCATGGTGGGACGGGATTAGGGAAGACGCACTTGATGCAATCGATTGGCAATGAGATTTTGCGGACGAATCCGAAGACGAGTGTGTGTTATTTGACCGCGGAAGAATTTTTGAATGAGTACATCAATTCGTTGCAGAATGGTTTGATTGCATCTTTCCGTGAGAAGTATCGGAAGGTGGATGTCTTGCTCGTGGACGATGTTCAATTTCTTCAGAAAGGTAAAAACTGTCAGGAAGAATTCTTCAACACGTTCAATGCGTTGACGAGCAAGAAGAAGCAGATTGTGATGACGAGTGATGTGGCGCCGAAGAATATGCCGCAGATGGAATCGCGTTTGATTTCGCGCTTTGAAGGTGGGATGGTGCAAGAGATTGAATTGCCGAGCTATGAAACACGGCTGGCCATTTTGAGGAAGAAGGCGGAATCGATTTATCCGACGATGAATGAAGACACGTTGAAATTCATTGCGCAGAAGATTAAGAGTCATGTGAGGGCCATGGAAGGGGCTTTGTCGAAAGTCAATGTGATGATGAAGCTGGACCCAACGATTCCGCTGAATGAAGATACGTTGACGCATTTGCTGAGAGATTTCATTGAGAAGGAAAAGACGCAGAAGAACATTACGATTGAGAAGATTCAATCGGTGGTCGCGGCACATTACAAGATTTCGATGATGCAATTGTTGTCGGCTGAGAGGACGTCTTCGCTTGTGACGCCGCGGCAGTTAGCAATGTATATTGCGAAGAAATTTACGTCGCGGAGTTTGGTTGAGATTGCGGCGAAGTTTGAAAAGTCGCACGCGACAATTTTACATGGGGTCAAATCGATTACGAAGAGGCTGGATGTAGAGGAAGATTTGAAGTCTGATTTGGAAGCGATTATTTCTGAATTGGGGTATAGTATGTCTGACACGGTGGATTGATAAGGTGTCGATAAGAGGGCGAGTTATAGACATGAATGAACAGTCGAGGCGAGTTATGAAACGTTGCCGAGAAATGAATCGAGAAGAAGTGAACAGTGAAACGTGCGGCGCGTGGCGTAAAAGGTGGGGCGCGGTGAGTTATGAACATTATCAACAGGGTTAATGTTAAGGTTAAAATAGTTCTTTATTTTTCATCTATAATATGATACAATATACAGCTCAACACCTGAATAGGATTTTAGCAAAGTAAATTTAGTCAACAAGCAAGGAGCATATAAAATGAAGTTCAACATTGTGAGGTCCACGTTTATTGAGGGTTTGAAGGCGGTGCAGAACATTGTAGCCGCCAAGAGCGCCTATCCAATCTTGCAGAACGTTCTGCTGGAGGCGAATGGCGAAGACCTTAAATTGACGACGACAGACTTGGATTTGTCGATTGTGTGCACGGTGAAATGTGAAGTGAAGGAAGCGGGGTCGTCGACGTTGCCTGTGAAACTTTTGGCGAATTCTGTGTTGAAGGCGCCGGAGGGCGTGATTGAAGTTGAAGTGGACGAGCAGGAGAAGGGGAAGCTGATGGCGGGCTCGTCGATCTTCCGGATTGTGGGTAAGAGCGCGGCAGATTTTCCGCTCTTCACGATTGAGAATGATTCGAATGAATACACGCTTCCGCGCGCGGCACTTTATGAGATGCTTCGTAAGACGCAATATGCGGCGTCGGAAGATGATACGCGGCGGACGTTGAAGGGCGTGTTGATGAGTTTCAAGGATGGGAAGCTCACGATGGTTGCGACGGATGGGCGGCGTTTGGCGATGGTCGAGAAGGAAATGGAGTTTCCAAAGAATTATGAGAAGGACTACATTTTGCCATCGAAGACGGTGCAGGAATTGATGCGGTCGCTGGCGGGTGAAGGGGATGTGACGATTAAGGCGCAGCCGACGAAGATTTGTTTTGATTTTGGTAGCACGACGGTGTTGTCGAAGTTGGTGGATGAAGTTTATCCGAATTACACGCAGGTGATTCCGGGCGCGTGCGCAGAGAAGGTTGCGATTGATCGGCAGCTTTTGATTGATGCGTTGGACCGTGCGAGCGTGATTACGATGGATGAAGCGCATTCGACGAAGCTCATTTTTGATGGGAATCGGTTGACGGTGACAAGTGCCGCGAGCGAAATTGGCGAAGCGAAGGATGAAGTGCCGATCAAGTATGCGGGTGAGAAGACGGAAATTTTGTTTGATCCGAATTTCTTGACGCAACCGTTGAAGGCGATTGATGATGATGAAATCACGATCGAGTTCAATGATGGCAAGTCGCCGGCGATGATTAAGTGCTCGATTCCATTCTTGTATGTGGTGATGCCACTTCGTATTTCGTAAGGGATCGTGTTGAATGAATAAAGGGGGCGCGGCAAAAGTGCCGCGGTCCTCTTGAGTGTTCAGAGAAAGTAAAAAGGTAGACTTATGAAAATTTGGACGGATAAGGATTATCCAATCATTCTTTCGTGCGCGAAGGAATTGTCGAAGTGGACTGAGAAGGAAGTTATTGAGCTTGGGTATAAGCCGATTGAAGTGACTGAGAATACGGTCGTCGTGCGGGGCGATATGCGCGATGTGATGCGCCTCAATTTGAAGTTGCGCACGGCGCATCGTGTGCTGGTGCCACTTTTGAGGACGGACTGTTATAACATTCGCGACTTGTATGAATCGGTGTTGTCCATTGATTGGGAAAATCTTCTTGATCCAGATGGATACTTTTCGGTTTCATCGATTGTGCACAATTATAGCGTGCGCGATACGCGGCTTCCGGCGCTTTACACGAAGGATGCAATTGCGGACCGAATGCGGAGCAAGTGTGCGCGGCGGCCTGATTCGGGGCGTGAAAACATTGGCGCGGCAGTTTTTGTTTATTGGGAACGCAACGAGGCGATTATTTATTTGGATACGTCGGGTGAGCCACTTTCGAAGCGTGGATATCGCAAGATTCCAGGGTCGGCACCGATGCAAGAGACACTCGCCGCGGCGTGCATTATGGCGATGGAATGGGATAAGAAGTCTCCATTTGTGTTTCCAATGTGCGGAAGTGGGACGCCCGCGATTGAAGCGGTGATGATGGCGATGAATCGTATGCCGGGTTCGCTCAAGGGACATTTTGCGTTTCAATCGATTAAGGGCTATTCGCAAATCATTCCAGGCGAAAGTGCGCCGAACGTGGCGCCGCGTCAACACATTGGGGCGTCGCCTGAACAGATTTGGAAAGAAATCATCCTTGAAGCGAAGAAGGAAGAGCGCACAGAAAATCTGCCGCGGATTATCGCGACGGATATTTCGCCTGAAGCGATTGAAAATGCGCACACAAATGCAATTGCCGCGGGGGTTGCGCCTTACATCGAATTCAAAGCGTGCGATTTTGGCGATACGGAAATTCCAGCGACGCAGACGGGCGACATCTTTTTCAATCCGGAATATGGCATTCGGCTCGGCACATTTGAGGAACTTGCGCCCATCTATGAACGGATTGGAACGTTTCTGCATGAAAAGTGCCGCGGTTGGACGGGTGGATTGATTACAGGC
>CAVIVB010000176.1:0-4171 GCA_963645785.1 bacterium | reverse complement strand
GACCCGCGACCCCAACATTAAAAGTGTCGTGCTCTACCAACTGAGCTACAGTCCGGAGTCATTGGCCGTATATTATACCATATTTCGCGGCAGAAAACAAGGGGCAATTTTAGACTATTTTTCGTTGCAAAACGAGGGCTGAACGAGCCGGCAAATAGAGTTTGATTTGCTGGACGAGTTCGTCGTTTTGCGGGACGAGGGAAGGGGTGTAGGTTGCGCCTTTTTCGATGCGGTTTTGTCCGCCAAAGCGAGCTTCGTCCGTATCGAAGAGATGTTGCCAAGTGGAGGCGGGCGGCACGAGGATGCCGTAGGCTTCGAAGGACTGCGTGGGGTTGAAATTGAAGACGAAGAGCAAGTTGCCGCGGAGGAAGGCGAGGACCTTGTCGGGTTCATTGGCGGCGAGGCGGGTTGGTTTTGCCGCGGAGAGGGTGCCACCGAAGATGGAGTGGGCGTGGCCGAGGGCTTGGAGCATTACTTCGTCGAAATCGGCGAGGGCTTTGAAGCGGAGCTCGGGATTGTCGCGGAGGGACCATTGGCGGCGCGCGTGGGAATAGCTCCAGCCATTTTCTGCGCGTGGAAAATCGATCCATTCTGGATGGCCGAATTCATTACCCATGAAGTTGAGGTAAGCGCCGCCGTTGAGTGCGCAGGTCGCGAGGCGCGCCATTTTGTGGAGGGCAATGGCGCGCTCGACCTCGAGGCCGTGTTGGTCCTTGGCCATACCATAGTAGATGGCGGCGTCGGCGAGTTGGAAGAAAAAGGTCTTGCCGCCGACGAGGGCTTGGTCGTGTGATTCGACGTAGCTGACGACCTTTTCCTCGGCGCGTTTATTGGTAAGTTCGTAGAAGATGCCGCCCATCGGCCAATCGTCATCACGCACTTTCTCGGCGAGCCTGAACCAGAAGTCAGGCTCGCCCATAGCCATACGATAGTCGAAGCCCATGCCACAATCGGCGACGGGCGCGGCACAACCGGGCATGCCGGAGACGTCTTCGGCGATGGTGATGGCGCCAGGGTGCGATTCGTGAATGACGCGGTTGGCCATTTGGAGGTAGGCCCACGCGTCATCGTCCATCGAGCCGTTGAAATACATGGAGTAGTCCGTGAAGGCGGCGCCGAGACCGTGGTCCCAAAAGAGCATGGACGTGACGCCATCAAAGCGGAAACCATCGAAGCGATATTCGTCGAGCCAGAAGCGGCAATTCGAAAGAAGGAAATGGATGACGTTCGTTTTGCCGTAGTCGAAACAGCGGCTGTCCCATGCTGTGTGCCAGCCTTTCGCTCCTGAGTGGAAGTATTGGTAGTCGGTGCCGTCGAAGCAGGAAAGGCCGTCGCGCTCATTCTTGACAGCGTGTGAATGGACGAGGTCCATGATGACGCGCAGGCCCATGGAGTGGGCCGTGTCGATGAGGGACTTCAAATCGTCGGGCGTACCAAAGCGGGATGAGGCCGCGTAGAAGGAGCTGACGTGATAGCCGAAGGAGCCATAGTACGGGTGCTCCATAATGCCCATCAATTGGACGGTGTTGTAGCCCGCCTTCTTGATGCGCGGCAGAATGTTGTCGCGGAATTCGGCGTAAGTGCCGACGCGTTCATCCTCCGTGGCCATACCGACGTGCGCCTCGTAAATAAGGGGCGTGAAGGGGGTTGGCACATCGGATGGCGCGGCACATTTCCATTTGTAGGCGCGCGGCGGATTCCACACGCGCGCGCAGAAAAGGTTCGTGACGGGGTCTTGCACGACGTAGCGTGCGTAGGCTGGGATGCGCTCGCCATGGCCGCCATCCCAGCGCACTTCGAGGCGATAGTTCTGGCCGTGCGAGATTAAATCTGCCGCGGCGATGCATTGCCACGTGTCCGTATTGGGGATGCGGCGGCACTCAAAGCGCGGGTCAATCTTCCATTCTGAGAAGTCGCCGACGAGCCACATTGACGTTGCGTGCGGCGCCCATTCGCGAAAGACCCACACCATTTTGCCTTTGATACGCCGGCGGTGGAGGCCATAGTATTCATGCGCGGCGGCCCAATCGGCAAGCGATTGAGCCTTCGAGAGCGTCAGCTCCAACGCGCGATTGAAGGCGTGTTGAGCACGCCCACGAATCGCCGCTTCGTACGGCTTCAGGTACGGATCGTCTAGTAAATGCGCCATAGCAAAACTCCCCTTTGACCCGCGCGTTATTGCACGAGCGGGCGGTCCAACATCTTTTCGTAAAGTTTGATATATTCCTTTGCGCACGCTTCATGATTGAAGCGCTGCAAGGATTCGCGCATAATGCGGCCGACTTCGCGTTCACGCACGTCGGCCGGCTGCGCGTAGAACGCCATCGCCTGGTCCATCGCCCAGAAGAGGCCCTGCGAATCGTACGTATCAAAGACGAAACCATTGCCCTTCGAGTGGTCCACATCGAGCATCTCGACCGTGTCGTGAAGCCCGCCCGTATTGTGCACGACCGCGAGCGAACCATAAATCGGCGCCTGCATTTGCGGCAGCCCGCACGGTTCAAACAGCGACGGCATGAGCGTGAAATCGGACGCAGCAAACCCGAGTTGCGAGAGGCGCCCATCGAAGTTGTGCACGCCGAGCCGCCGATGCAAGCCGTGCATTTCGCGAATATTCCAGAACGGCTGCTGGTAGGCGCCGTTCGCAATAATCGCGATTTGTGCGCCGCGCTCCGCATACTTCGCGAGGAAGCGATACGTGATATCCGTCAAGAGCTGCGGCCCTTTCTGCACCGGGTCGAGACGGCTTGGCCAGAAGAAAAGCGGCACGTCTGGATTCTCTTCCAATCCTAGCGCATGCTGCAGTTCAACCTTGTTCTTGCGCTTCATCTCGCGATGGCTTTCAGGTCCATACTTGAACGGGATCTTATCATCCGTCGCCGGATTATCCGTTGGATCCGGCGCATTCAAAATACCTGCCGCGCACCCGGCGTAATACTTGTTGCGAATCTCATTGCGGATCGAATCTGGGATGAACGAATGCCAGCCATTGACGATCTCCTGCAAGAATGTGGGCGAGACCGTATTGATGAAGTGCGCGCCAAAAATGCCGGACGCTTGCAAATCGATTTGATTCGAATTGCGCGACTCTTCATAGTTGTACGGCGGGTAAGAATAATAGAGGTTGTTCCAAAATTCTGCCGCGTCAATGCCCGCGTCTTCAATCTGCGCGAGCGTCAACTTTTGCGTGTGAATGTTGTGGACCGTGAACAAGCAGGGGATGCCCTCACGGCGCGCCGCGGCTGGCAAAAGGCCCGTCATCCAGTCGTTGCAATGAATCAAGTCCGGCTGCACAAACGCAATGATGTTGTTGATTACTTCGCGCTGGAAGGCGAGTGCGAGCTTGATGTTGCCATCGCCCTGCGCATACACCGTGTCGCGATAATAAAAGCAACGGTCCTCCGCCAAATGAATGCGCTCATCTGGAAGGTGGCTCTTATATTTGCGCAATTCATCCGCGACGAGCTGGGCCGTTTCGACATGGAACATACGCCGGTAGTGCGGAAGCGCCACATGCACATCCGCCCCCAGCTCGTGCAGCGCCGAAACAAGCGACGCGGACACATCCGCCATACCACCCGCCTTGGCGGACATCTTCCCCGCCAAGTTCCCCATGCCCTCCGGCAGATACGTGATCTCCGGCGTGACAATCAAGATTCTCGGATTTTTCCGTTTCGCTTTTTCTGCTGCCATATTGTCCTCCTTCTCGTCGTTTTGCCGCGGCACTTTTTATTCGATTGTCGCCAGCACCTGACCCTTCGTCACATTCGCGCCGTGCGCCACATGGAATGTAATCTTCCCCGCCGCACTCGCTTTGATCGGATTGAAAAGTTTCATCGCCTCGACGACGCACACCGCGTCGCCCGCCTTGACCGCGGCACCATCCGCCGCCATCTGCGGCTTGCCCGGCGCATCGCTCCGATAGAACGTGCCATTGAGCGGCGCGAGAACGGGCGTACCCTTGACGTCCGCCGCCGCCGCGGCACTTTTTCCGCCTGCCGCCGCTCCCGCGCTCGCCACCGGTGCGGCCGCCGCCTGCGCCGCCTCTTCCACATCTGCTGGAATCGGCTCACGCGCCTTCGGATCCGCATTACGCCACTTGAAATACCCCAGCGCCACTTCCGGGAAGAGCACATACGAAAGAATATCTTCCTCCGCACGAATCGTATTG